>CAZZLA010000001.1:0-22790 GCA_964655035.1 uncultured Candidatus Bathyarchaeia archaeon
GCAGTTGATTACGTCTGATCTGCTTTTGTTGTCGGGGATGTTGACTTTGATGAGGGCTAGTTCTCGGGTTACGATGTTTTCGGGTTCCAGCTGGCTGACTTTCACGACGTCGATGAGCTTATTCATCTGTTTGACTATTTGCTCTAGGGTTTTTTCGTCGCCTTTGACGGTTATGGTCATTCTGGAGAGGTCTTCTTGTTCTGTGCGTCCGACTGTGATGCTTTCAATGTTGAAGCCTCTTCTTCGGAACATGTTGGATACGCTGTGTAGGACACCGGGTTTGTTCTCCACCAGCGCGGCGATCACTCTGGTTTTTTTGTTTTCCATTTTAGTAGTCTCCTACTTGTTCGTTTATTCCGCAGCCTGGAGGCACCATGGGCACCACATCCTCTTCCATCGGGATTGGCACGTCGATGACGGTGGTCACGTCGCTTTTTAGCGCTGTTTTGATGGCTTTGGTGAATTCTGGGATGGATCTTGCGCGTAAACCTTGTGCTCCGTACGCTTCTGCCAGCTTGACGAAGTCTGGTACGCTGCCTAGTTTAACGGCGGAGTAGCGTCCTTTGAAGAACATTCGTTGCCATTGGGCGACCATGCCCAGCATCGAGTTGTTCAGCACTATGACTATGACTGGGATGTCTTCTGTGACGGAGGTGCCTAGTTCCTGTTCGGTCATTCTGAAGCTTCCGTCTCCTGCGATGTCCACGACGGGTCGGTCGGGGCAAGCGACTTTGGCGCCGATTGCGGCAGGGAAGCCGAAGCCCATGGTTCCCAAGCCGCCTGAGCTTATGAACGTTCTTGGTTTCAGCGCGTTGAAGTATAGTGCTGCCCACATCTGGTTCTGGCCGACTTCGGTTGTGACGATGGCGTTTTCGGGTAGCAGTTTTCTAAGTTCTTGTAGTAGCGCTTTTGGTTTCAACTCTTTTGAGCCAGCTTTAGCTGGGGGGTTTAGCTGCGCTTTTGTCTCTTTGACGTATTTTGTCCATGTGGTGCCTGCTTTCTTTTTCAGTTGTTTTGCCAGCCGTTCGTTTAGGGCTTGCAGGCCTTTTTTGGCGTCTGCTACGATTGGTATATCGACGTCTATGTTCTTTCCGATTTCTGCGGTGTCGATGTCGATTTGGATTTTTTTTGTCGGTGCGCAGAAGTGGTCCAGTTTTCCTGTGGCTCGGTCTGAGAATCTTGTGCCGACCGCCAGCATCACGTCTGCCTCGCAGAGCAGCTTGTTCGCCACTGGGTTTCCGTGCATTCCTATGCTTCCTAGGGATAGCGGGTGGGTTTCAGGGAAGGAGCCTTTGCCCATGAATGTGGTGGCTACTGGTGCCATCAGTAACTCTGCCACTTGCAATAGTTCAGGGGAAGCGTCGGCGGTTATGACTCCGCCTCCTGCCAGTATGACGGGGCGTTCTGCTTCTGCTAGCAGTTCTGTGGCTTTTCTTATCTGTAGCGGATGCGGGTTGGATGTTGGTTTGTATCCGCGGATTTGGATGCCGTTTGAGAAGTCTATGTCGGCGATTTCGGTTTGCACGTTTTTCGGGAAGTCTATGAGGACGGGTCCGGGTCTGCCGGTGGTGGCTATGTAGAATGCGGTTTTGATGCATTTCGGGATTTCTGCGGCTTCGCGTAGCTGGAAGTTGTGTTTGGTTATGGCTGTGGTTATGCCGATGATGTCCGCTTCTTGGAAGGCGTCTCTGCCTATCATGTAAGATGAGTTGACGCCGCCCGTTGGCACTTGTCCTGTTAGGGCTATGATGGGCGCGGAGTCCATGTAGGCATTGGCGATGCCTGTTACGAGGTTGGTAGCTCCTGGTCCGCTGGTTGCCATGCAAACTCCAGCTTTTCCGCTGGCGCGTGCGTAGCCGTCCGCTGCATGTGCGGCGCCTTGCTCGTGCCTGCAGAGTATGTGTCGTATCTTGGATTTGCATAGGTGGTCGTAGATTGGCAGGACGGCGCCGCCTAGGATGCCGAACATCACGTCTACGTTTTGGCGTTCAAGGGATTCTATTAGAGCTTTTGCTCCTGACATTTTGGTCATTTTTCTTCTACCTCATTACTTGAAAACTTGTTTAAAAAATGATTGCCAGTGAATTTGGCTGGTTGCATAAACGAGGCGTTTTCAGAGGGTGCCCTAAACGAATTAGAGAATAAGTACCCAACGATCCCAGCTATTGAGGTGACGATCCCTCATTTTACAATGCCTCCGTGAATTGTCACGTACCTTACCTCTAGCACAATTTTTCATTTAAAAAGTTTGTGGTGTCAAAATACGGCAGGATTATTTTTTGATTGTCTGCTTTGCTACTTGGAACCTTTGTTGTTGTAGTCTGTGCTTAGCACGTTCATGCAGCCTATCACCGCGTCCATGCTTGCCATCACGATGTCCTCGCGCACGCCCATAGCCGTGGCTATTCTGTCGCCTTTGCGCATGCGCACAATCACTTCCACCATGGCGTCTGTTCCGCCAGTGATCGCTTTCACGTTATACTGCTCCAGCAGAATCGGCTCCACCTCTTGAATGGCCTTTTTCACGGCGTTTATTGCTGCGTCCACTGGACCCACGCCCATAGCAGCGCCAGAAACCTCTTTTTCGTTTAGTTTCAGCCTGACCGAAGAGGTTGGCGTGACCGTGTTGCCGCTCACCACCGTTACCTCCAGAAGCTGAATAGGCTTCACTTTGCCTAAGCCAAGCACGCTTTCGGCGATCGCCAGCAAGTCCGCGTCCGTGACTGTTTTGCCTTTGTCGCCGACTCTTTTGACGCGGCTAAAGATTTCTTCCAGTTGGTCCTCATTAGGCGTCAAACCCATCCCGCCTAGGGCTGCTTTGATGCCAGCTGAGCCCGAATGCTTCCCAGACGCCAGCCGCCTTGCTCCGCCAACCAGCTCAGGCTCGATAGGCTCGTAAGTTGAGGGGTCTGCAAGCATGCCCTGCGTGTGAATTCCGGACTCGTGCGTGAACGCGTTCTCGCCCACTATGGCTTTGTTGGGTTGTACGTAAACGCCGGTCAGCCGTTGCACGAACTGGGAAATTCCGTATAGCTTCTTCGTCTTTATGCCCAGGTTCAGCTTGTAGAGCGCCATCAGCGAAACCACAATCTCCTCCAGCGAAGCGTTTCCGGCTCGTTCGCCTAATCCGTTTATGGTTGCGTGGAACTGGTTTGCGCCAGCCCGCAACGCGGCAACCGTGTTGGCGACTGCCATGCCGAAGTCGTTGTGGCAGTGCACGCTGACAACTGGCACGTTCAGTGATTCTCGTAGGTCTCCGTAGAACTTGTAGCTGCGCTCGGGCGTTAACACGCCTACCGTGTCGCACGCAACTACGCGGTCAGTGCCCGCTTCAATGCCCGTAGAGAACACTTTTTTCAAGTAATCAAAATCTGCTCGTGTGGAGTCTTCAGCCGACAACTCCACCACTAAGCCGCGGTCTTTGGCGTACCGCACCATGTCCCGCGTTATCTCCAGCATCTGCTCTCGCGTCTTCTTAAGCTTCGCTTGGATATGCAAATCCGAGACGGGAATTATCAGGTGGATGCTTTCCGCACCACTCTTCGCCACCGCGTCAATGTCCCCGCGGACGCCACGGGACGCGCTGCAGATTTCCGCCCGCAAACCAGCATCAGCAATGAGTTTCACGGCTTCCATCTCGCCTTTGGAAACCGCGGCGAAACCAGCTTCAATCACGTCCACGCCCAAATCGTCCAGACGCTGCGCTATCCGCAGTTTGTTTTCAGGTGTCAAGGATACTCCGGGGGTTTGTTCACCATCGCGTAGGGTGGTGTCAAATACTCTTATTCTTTCAGGGAAGCGGTTAGATAAAACGATACCCCATTTTCCATCACATTCAAACCGAAACAGAGGGAAGCGCCAGCATATAAAATTTACTATTTCCCAATCAACCCGAAGCGGGATTGCTTTTCCATTTTTTCCTTTATACAGGTTTTATGTGCTGATTGATGAGTGGCTGTTGACGTAAGTCTGATTTATTCTTTAAAGCAAAAAGGGACGTTTTGGTTTTTTGTTTGCGGTGTTTTACCAGCCCCAGCATCCGCGTCTAACTCCGTAGGGATAGCCTTGATTCGGGTTTGGTTGAGGCGCATATGTACTGTTGGTTGGCGATTGATACTGGTAGCCGTTGCTGTAGAGTTGATTGTTTCGCCATCCGAAGCAGCCTTCGAGCCAGCCCCAGAAATCTTCTCTGGGAGCCGTAGCGTAAGGCGTGTTGGGGTTTGTGTTTGTCTGTAACTGGTGTAGTTGAGGTAAATAGCATAAGCCACTCCAAATAGGGCTACTGTTAAGGCTGCCGCCGTTGCTAATATTATTATGAGAATTTTTCGTTGTTTCAATTTTTCTCACCTTGATAGGCGTTCTCACGGGTTCTTATGATTGTTTGCTGAAACGAAACTGAAACAGTTTTGAAACACTACATGTTTCATGAAGTCACCCGTGATCCATTGATAAATATAACATAGTTATATAACACGGCTATAACATTTCCCAACAAAAAATGCGAAAAACGCTTCGAAAAACAAACAAATCCTGCCACACCGTTAAGCGTGGGACATGCGCAACAGTTTAATTTCACCAGTTTTCTCTAGTTCAGGTAATGGAGCATTAACGTTGCAAGTTTCAGTTCGCTTCTTCACCAGTCTACGCGAAATAATCGGCAAGAAAGAGGAAACGCTCGAGTTTTCAGAAGGCAAGAAAGTCACCGTGGATGAGATTCTAAAGACACTGAGGCAACGTTACGGTACGCCTTTCGTCGAATACGTCTACGACCCCAAAAACGGAGAAGCCCGCAGTTTCCTCCAGTTTCTTGTTAACGGAAAAAGCGCCACCACCCTCAAAGGGCTACAAACGGAAATGGAAGACGGTGATGTCTTAGCCATACTGCCACCCGTAGGCGGCGGCTAGAACGCGCCCCAGAAGGGTGTTTTCTTCCGCATCTGCGCTACATATTCCTTCAAAACTTCTTGTTCTTCAACAGTGAGCTTATCCAAATGAGTTGACAACAAAGCCCTTGCGTCAGGCTCGGGCACTTTCACGTAAAGTATGTCCTTCTCGAAAACATGTCTTCCCACAATAGGCTTATCCATTGACACAGCCACCTGCATGCCTTGTTTGGCTTCGGAAACGGCTTTGCCTTTATCTTGAATCTGCTGCACCTCACCTATGTCTGCGCCGTCTTCTGCCCTCACAAGTGAATATTTCGGCTTCAGCTGTCCGCCTAAGATTTCCACGCCGAATATGGCGGGTTTTGCTCTTCGGAATACAAAGCCTTCCATAACCAGGATTTTGCCGGGTTTGACCAGTTTTTCGAGTTCCTGCTCAATTTTAGCTTCCCGTTTCGATTTAAGCCATTCCAAGTAGTTATCTATCAAATTGTAGATTATTGGCTCCTTAAATATCTGAACACCAGCGTTTGCGGCTTCTTCTTCGGCATCAGGCAGAATTTTAACTCCGAAAGCCAAAATAACTCCAAAAAACGGCTCACGCGCCTTCACCACAGACGCCTCAACCACATCGCGCTTGGAAACGTCACCTATATCCGCTATTCTAACTGGCACATCATTCTGTTTCAGAATTTCAGCCGTAGCTTCCAGAGACCCTAGCGTGTCCGCCTTCAACACCACGCCTTTAAGGTCAGTGGCGATTCTGATCTTTTTAATTTCGTCAGTGACAAGCTTAACATATTTCGCAGGCGCTTCACCTGAAGGAACCGCGTACAACGGCGCACCTGCAAGAGCACCTTCCAAGTCAGACGCAACTATTTTCACGCCTGCCGCTGCAAAAACACAGTTAACCGAGGAAAACCTGTCGCGTGGATCCCTGATTTCATCCAGAGGTTTGGGAACCAAAATGGCTCTAATGTGCGTTACGATGGGTTTCTCTTTGCCGCCCACGACAATTAAATCGTCTTTTTGCAGTGTGCCATCGTAGATTATGCTGTTAAGCGTTAAGCCTAAACCAGGCTCTTCTTTAACCTCGAGAACTGATCCCTTGGCTGGACCTTCCGTTGTTTGCAAACGTTTCTTCAGGTATTGCTGCGCCAAGCCTACGAGAACCATGAGAAGCTCCGTTATGCCCTCACCTGTCTTTGCGCTAGTAGGCACCAAAGCGATTGTTGACGTGAAATCTTTAATGTGGTTAAATCGGTCGGTGCGGAAGCCTAAACGAGAAAACGTGCCCATAATCTCATAGAGCCTGTTATCCAAGCTCTCTTTAACAAAAGCGTCCTGAGATGCATAAGCCTTCAAGAAAGACGTAGATAGCTGAGACTTCCAGCCTGGAACGCGGTCAATCTTGTTAACCGCCACTATGAAAGGCGTTTTGCGGGCTTTCAGAATTTCAATACACTCGTAAGTCTGCGCTTCAAAACCTTTCAGTATGTCGATGACGAGAACAGCGATGTCGGCTACGCTTCCGCCTCTTCGCCTTAAATTAGTGAACGCCTCATGCCCAGGAGTGTCAACAATCAGCAAGCCGGGAATTTCAATTTCGCCTTTAAGCATGGAAAGCAAAGGACCAATCAGCTGCTTGAGCGTCTCAACTGGAAAGAAACTTGCACCTATGTGCTGCGTTATGCCGCCTGCTTCCCTTGCCTGAACGGTGGTTTTTCTTATTCTATCCAGAAGCAGAGTCTTGCCAGTGTCCACATGGCCTAGAACGCATACTATTGGCTGGCGGATAGGCATCTGAGTTCATCCTTTCGTTTTGTTATATATAAGCAGGGCTGCCTGAAAAATAATAAGGGCTTTGGTTAATAAACACTCAGACTGCAGGCACGTAAATCAAGCCTAAGCTATTCTGGCGGCCTGACAAAAAGCAGGAACAAGCCAATGATCAAAACCACGATGCTCAAGAAACCGAAAAGTCCTGTGAAAACGCCCAGAGCGGTTGTGCTGGTTAGCGTGAAGTACAGGAATAAAGCGCCGATGATTACGAGAAGTAGCCCGAAAAACTTCTCCGCTAGAGATAACCAGAAAGTGTCTCCTTCTTCACTCATGCCCGTTCCTTCTTTTCCTTTTTCCGATGTGGTTCCTACATAAAACAAGAACAGTTATTTTAAATTTCGCATACAGATTGTAGTCTTTGCAGGCTGGAGAGGTCGAATCCACTTAAAACTCTGCGGTAACTATCCCTCTATAGTTTCTGCATCATGTTTCTATTAGGATCCTATTAGGCTTCAAATATGCTGGTTTTTCAAGAAATCTTGACCAAAAAACTGGCGGTTAGTCAAGAAACTTTTATAAAAACCCTTTTACAGCAAGAACAGCCTGTAATTGAGCAGGGATAAAGATGTTTGGTGCTCATGTAAAGAAAAACATTAGCCCTCCCCCTCATTTTGGTGCTCTTAATGGTAGTTGAAATAGAGTTTGTTAATAAGCCCGAGCCAGATGATTCAGTCTGAAAGTAATCTTCTGCTTAAGCTTGAGCAAAACCACCCGTTTCGGGTAACATAAAGGTTAATAATCGTTCTGTTTCTAACTTTTTCGGTTGATAGGTGCGGTACATGAGAGTTATCGTTCACTGGAGCGGCGGCAAAGACTGCTGCACGGCACTTCACAAGATAATCGAGCAGGGTCATGAGGTTGCACAACTCGTCACCTACGTTTACATGGAACCCTACATTTTTCACAGTATACCCGTGGCTGAGCTGCAGGCCAAAGCCTTGGGAATTCCCCACCTCAAAGTCAAGGTCGAAGGCAACCGCTTCGACTCCATAGTCGGCGAGCTTACCCGCCTAAGAAAAGAGGAAGACATCGAAGGCATTGTAACAGGCGACATCGACAACGTCCACCACAAGCGCACCTGGGATTACGCCTGCAAAAAGCTTGGCATGAAGTTGGTAATGCCCCTGTGGGACCGCCCCTTCTTCTCTCTGCTTCCAGGCGACCGCGCACGTAAACGTGTTTTAGACATCGAACTCTCAGTAGGCATGAAACCCATCATCAGCTGCATAGACCTGAACTATCTCGGCGAAAAATGGTTCGGTCGCGAGTTCGACAGACAATGTGTTGAAGACATGAAGCCGCTAATTGGTCCATGGGGCAAAGGAATAGACGCCACAGGAGAACCCGGCGAATTCCACACAACCGTGCTGGACGCACCGTTATTTAAGCAAGCCATCGAAATCGCAAAGTTCACCAAGAAAAACGAAGAGCTAGACTTCGGCGGCTACCCGAACCGAATTGGAAATTTCCTTTACACGGATGTTAAAAAGGCGGTTCTGAAGCCTAAAAATTAACAGGGCTAAAACTTGTTCTAAGTAATAGTGCTGTTCCACAAGTAGATTTGCGCGTACCTTTCTTGGAAATTGAACTGCGGGTCATCGTAGATTATGTCCAGTTTCAAGCCGTACCTGCTCAAGAGCATGTACATGTTCTGCCCGATTACCTGTGTCTTTTCATCCTCTGGCCAAAAACCCCATATCCTGTCCTCTATACGCTGTTCGGTTCGTCTTGTACCCCACCCATAGTCTTTCGGCAGAACAAGAGCCACCTGCCCATCCGCTTCCCCATAAGTGCTTCTGGGATAAGACTGAACGTAGTTCCAGAACTGCTTCATGGCTGTGAAATGTTCTTCAGTTAATATGCCGTACGGGTTGTTTTCAGGATACTTGGGGTAATCAAACACGACAACGTACTTTGCCCCCGCACCATAAGCCGTGAGCATTTCCTGATATATCTCCGGGCCACTCGCGATGTAAGGCGGACTGTAGTAAGTCCATGTGATTATGGCGCCCCAGTCCTTTCCTTGAACGTTTGCCGCCCCACGACACAGAGCTATCTGCTGCGCCGAGCTAATGTTCCATCCCAACTCCACGAAAACGGTGTCGTAACCCGCCAAGTAGTCCCACCAGTAAAGCGCGTAATCAGAAGTGAAGGTTCCAAGACCCACTTTCTCCACGTTTTGCCAGCTTATAGTGGAAGGAATATCCCTCACAAACCGTGCTGCCGCGTCACTGTAGTCTGAAGCGTTTTCCATAGCTCTCCTAGCCGACGGGCCACTCCGCCACTGGTTTGAGTCAATCTGATTCCCACCCGGCTCATCATAAAGGTAAACACCGAGGAACTTGTCGCCCCACCTTACCTGGGACGTTTCAAACAATGACTGAAGCCACAGCCACGGCTCAACATCGAAAAACACATAATCAAAATACACTATCACGCTCATTCCCGAATCTATAGCATACTGGCAGATGTCGTTCAAGGCGCTTTCGTTCTGGCTTATATCCCAAGAATCCACAATGAACAGATTCATGTACCCCTTCATCTTGTCAATCAGCAATTTGGCTTCGCGGGTCGTGTTTCCCCCAAATGTAACCCCGAAATAGAAATCTTGGACAGACGAGCCACTTTCATTCGAGTAATGAACGTAAACAGGTAAACTAACAGCAAAAACCAGTAATGCAATGAGAGCGAGTGTCCATGCTGTTTTCATTAATCTCAACAATATAGATAGTGTACAGTTTGAAAGATAAATATGTTATTTGAAAAATTACAGGTTAACAATGTTGAATTTCGCTAATTAAACCTGTCAAGCGGATAAAGAAGAGACGTTGTTTTTTTACTTGACTCCCAGTCGCAGTTTCACAGCCCTTCGGAAGTGTGCAAGTATTGTGAGGATTATCGAGAAGCTCCAGAATCTTCCTTTGCCTATCATGCTGAAGAAATATCCTGGTCGGAGATAAAACCTCTGGAACGCTCGTTCGCGCAGTTCTCTCAGCTCTTCGCCTGTCATCGTTCCCAAGTCGAAAACAGGTGTTGCAGTGTCGAACCTGTTAAAGTCATGTGTCTTCAGCCGCCCTTCTCTTACAACTTGCTCGTACAGGGGTGTTCCCGGGTAAGGTGTGGCAATGTAGTAGCCTACGTCGCCGGGTTTGAGTCTTTCTATGAACTTCACGGTTTCCCGAATTGTTTCTTTGGTTTCGCCTGGGAAGCCGAGAACCACGCCCGCCACGGTCATTAACCCAGCTTCTTTTGCCATCTTAAAGGCTTTAATTGTTTGTGCGGGTGTGATTCCTTTTCTCATGGCGTCCAAAACTGGTTGTGCACCTGATTCTACTCCGAACCACACGGCGAAGCAGCCTGCTTCTTTCATGGTGCGGAGCAATTCTTTGGTGACCATGTCAACGCGGGTTTCGCAGTCCCATTCAATTTTCAGTTTTCGCCTCGTTATCTCCTTGCAGATTTCCGCCGCTCGGTCTTGGTCTACGGTGAACGTGTCATCATAGAATGTGAACTGGTGCGCCCCGTAGGTCTTCTGAAGGTACTCAATCTCGTCCACCACGTTTTTTGCGCTTCTCATTCGGTAGCTTCGCCCGAACATTCGGACGGTGCTGCAGAAGTCGCACCAGTAAACGCAGCCGCGGCTCGTCATTAACGGAAATATTACTGCTCCGTGTTTCTGCAGTCGTTTCAGGGGCCACAGATGATGAGCTGGAAAAGGCAGATCGTCAAGGTTTTCAATGTACGGTCGGTCTTCGTTTTTCACGATTTTCCCGTCTTTCCTGACGGTGGTGCCCCGCACGTCGTAGTAGTCTTTATCTTTCTCTACTCTATCAGCAAGCTCCAGCATCGTCTCTTCGCCTTCCTTCCTTACAACTACGTCTAAAAACGCGCTCTCTTCCAATGCTTGCTTATCCCGGAACGTAACATGAGAGCCGCCCATAAGCGTCAGGCAGTCTGGCCAGACTCCTTTAGCTATTTTCGCGATTTGCAACGCAGATTTATACGTGAGCGTGGTCGAAGTTATCCCGACTATGTCCGGTTTTTTAATCTTGCTAATTCTGCTTCTAAACTCGTCGTAAGAGCACCCAAGCACTTGGCAGTCAATCACGTCAACTTCATATTTTTTTTCCTCTAAAACAGCCGCTAAATACCCTAAGCCTAATGGAGTAAACGGTGGATGCTGATGAGACCCACTTGGATAGGGTGGGTTCACAAGTGTAACATGCATTCTCAATTTTTTCCCCTAAGCCTTAGTACTTCCACAAATACATGAAAGTGCGTGCCTAATATATTTTGCACGAAAAACAACAAAATGAAGCCAGCACGTTTCCGCTGCAACAAACACAGAAAAACCCCTCAAGGCACTCTCAAACAGTCCGAATTAAGCTGAAGAATAAGCAGGAACACCCCCTTCATCACGGATTTTCCTGTCGTAAGTTGCTATCAGAACGTTTGAAAAATGAAACGGCGATTCCACATAATCTTTTTTAAGACGTAAGAATTTTAAAGTAACTAATGAACGAGCTCAAGGGTGCATTTTAATTTGACAAAAAAAGGTCCGTTACTTATGACTTCTTGGAGGGCTACAGGAGCCTGCAACGCCCGTTGTCGATACTGCAATGTTGACGCGACAGGTGCGCATGCGCCAAGAGAGTTGACCACGGAAGAAGCTAAGCGGTTAGTTTATGAAGTTCACAGTTTCGGCGTCAAATGGTTCGGCATAAAAGGCGGCGAACCCCTGTTGCGAAAGGACATATTTGAAATCATTGGTTACGCGAAAAGCCTTGGTCTCAACGTTTGTTTACTAACCAATGGATGCTTCGTTGACGGAGAAATCTACGATAAACTAGTAGAGAATCAGGTTTGGACGTCAGTAAGCATAGACGGACCCGAAGAAATAAACGACCAGTTAAGAGGGAAAGGCTCATACAAGAAAGCGTTAGCCGCCATCCAAAAATTATCGAAAGGAAAAATCCTTAACGGGCTGGCAGCAGCAATCACAACCATCAACTATAAGCACCTTGACCACGTTGCCGAGCTGGCAGATAAATACCACGCCAACTTTGTATGGTTCAATCACTTGGTGCCGAGCGGAAGAGCAAAAGAAACCATGGAGTTAGCCCCGACCCCTGAACAGTACGAGTGGGTCCTAAATCACATATGGGATTTAGCTCAAAAATATGAGGGAAAATTCGAAATCCATGTGCACTGTCCGCATTACGCGCGTGTCGTTAAACAAAGGAACCCTGAGAACTTTCAGGCATGGTATGATCACAAATTCCATGGCAAATGCACTTACTTCGCCTTTGGCGGGTACATAAGTGTAACCGAGAACGGCGATTTGATACCATGCTTCTACACGGATCTGACGCCGGCGGAACCTATGATGCTTGGGAACATAAGAGCGAAAACCCTGCTCAAAGCATGGGAGGAAGTGCAGAAATCGGATTATTACACCAGCTTCCAAGACAGAAGCAACTTAAAAGGCAAGTGCGGGGTGTGCGAGTACCGGGAAATCTGCGGCGGATGCCGAAACAGGGCTTACGCGTACACAGGCGACATCTACGAATCCGACCCTGCGTGTGCGTATATACCAGAAAGCCTGCGTAGGAAGTAAACAGGCGTGTCCACCCCTTTTTCAGGGTATACAGTTGTTCATTAAGGCAAACACGCAAAAGTAATTTATTGGAAACGCTTAATGTGTGATGAGCCGAAATGAGGAACAAGTGGTTTTTCGGAATTTTCTTTTCCATCCTGCTTATAGCGTTACTTTTCGTTGGAATCAGTTCATACCTGCAAACTCTCTCGGGCTCTGATAAGGTAGACTTCTTTTTTGGGGTTGATGCGGTCTTCGCGAGTGTCGAAAACACTAAACTGCTTATTGACGAGGTTAAATCGTGCACGAATTTTTTTGTGATAGGCAGCACGGCGATAACGTGGAATGCCACCCGACTAAATGAGGTTTGCCAGTACCTTAATGACAGTGGACTTTATTTCTCGACTTACATACATCCCAGTCTTCCTGAATACAATTTTTCTGATGCCGAATGGATTAGAGAAGCAAGGCAAAAATGGCCTTCAAGCTTTTTGGGACTGTACGCTTACGACGAGGCTGGTGGATACCAAATCGACCAATCACAGTTCATGGTTGTTAAAGAAGCCGATAACTATACAGACGCAGCCGATAAGTTTGTGGCAAACGTCGATAGCTGGTTAAACGAGTTCAGATATGACTGGGGAGTTGGTGACTTTCCGTTGGTAACTTCTGACTATGTGCTTTACGATTTCGATTACAAGGCTGGCTACGACGCCGTTTTCGCCGAGTTTGGTTGGAACCACAGCCGACCCTTAAACGTGGCTCTCTGCAGGGGTGCTGCTTCGATGCAGAACAAAGACTGGGGAGTCATGATCACGTGGACGTACGATAGCGCGCCGTACATCGAGTCTTGGCAGGAACTTTATCACGATTTGGTTTATGCCTACCAGAACGGAGCGAAATACATCGTCGTGTTTGATTATCCAGAGGATTCTTCATTCGGAATTTTGCATGCACAACATTTAGATGCTTTAAGACAATTTTGGCAGTACGTAAAGGATAATCCCAGAATCGCTAAGGCGGTTGAGGATAGAGTGGCTTATGTTCTTCCAAAAGATTACGGCTTTGGTTTTCGCATGGCAAATGACAAAATTTGGGGTTTATGGAACGCTGATAATCAGTCGAACAAAATATGGAATGACACAACCTCTTTGCTGGAGCAGTACCGGGAGAAGCTGGACATAATTTATGAGGACCATGTCGGGCAAAACGGTGCATTATACGAGAAGCTGATTTTTTGGAACGGAACAATCTTGGAACGCGATATTATCAGCTGACAACATTGCTGTTGTTGCAAGTTTATCTCACCGCGAAATAAAGCTTGAATTGAAGGTTTTTAACGGAAACTTTATTACGTTACCGCTTGGTTTTAAACCTTGAATGCCGAGGAAGCCGACGATGAAAAATATTACGCCTGAACAGAAAAAAACAGACGTTTACGGTTCACGGGAGAATTGGCCGCCCTACACTTACAGAGATTACCCAGACATAGAGCCTAAGACGTACGAGGCGTTTATGGAGTTTTTGTCAACTGAGAACACGTCAGGCAGGCTGATGGAGTTGCAACCTTGGATATCCATATGCGACTCCAGATGCGCGTTTTGTTATTTTCCAACAACCGCCACCGCTAAAGCGCACATAGAACCGTACATGGATTTGTTAAAAAAAGAGTTGGACATGTACGCTAAGACGAAGTACGTTAAGACAAGTGTTTTCGATGAAATAGTTTTGGGCGGTGGAACACCAAGCGTTCTTTCTGCCGAGCAGATGATTGACCTCATCGACTTCTGCAAAAAACGGTTCACTACCAACGAGGAATACTTCATCAAAGTCTCGGGTTCTTCGAAGACGCTGGCACTGAAAAAAATCGACAAGCTCGCAGAGTATGGCATATACCAGTTGGATATGGGCGCCCAAACCTTCGATGACAAGCTCAGGAAAATGCTGTGCTTACCCGACATGGCAGCAAGCGTGGAAAAAGCCATCCGACACGCTAAAAAACTCGGCTTATGCGTGTGCGTTGACCTCATGTACAATCTCCCCGGACAAACGATGGAAAGCTGGATAGACACGCTGAAAAAGGCAATAGAGCTGGACGTTGAAATCGATGCATATTCATTACACGTGGATCCAGGCACCCCGCTTGAAAAAATGATTGCGAGGGGAGTGTCTCCTCCGCAGGGAGACGCTGAATACGAGAAGCAGCAGTACTTAACTGCCTATAAGCTGTTGACTGAAGCAGGCTACAAGGCGGTCGGTCACGACCGATTTAGCAGAGTGGAATGGCACTTCAGAGAAAACTGCCTTAATGGTTGGCCTTGGGGCGGAATATTAACCACTGGAGCAGGCTGCTTCATGGGGTATCTGCAGAGATTCTCATATTCAAACATTGAGGACATCAACGAGTACATGGCAACCGTTAAATCTGGGAAACTGCCGATAAAGAGGCTTTCTGAATCCTCAGATGAAGACATGATGCGAAGGACAATGACGCGGCTTTATCTGCGGCTTCCAGTAGACAGGGTAGAATTCAAGCAGAAATTCGGCAAATTGCCCGAAGAGGTTTTTGCTCAGCAGCTTCAAAGACTGAAGGAGAAAGGGCTTATTGAAATCGACGCCAAAGAGATTCGAATAACGAAACTCGGAGACATATGGAAAGGAAACATCGCATGGGAATTCGCCCCTGAAAACCTAACACAAAACACATAAACTTTCCTTTTCTGAGTGATTTCCAAATTCAAAGTTTTCTCAAAAACCACAGAGTCAAGTTTTTGAGTAGAGGTTACATGCTTTTCTCAATCGTGACTTCCGCTGCTTGCTCGGCGCTTTGTAGTTGAAGCTTTCTTTTTCTAAGAAAAGCAAGAAAAGCAAAAACCAAAGTAATAATGCTAAGAGAAACGGCAAGCGGCGTAGTTGTCATTCCTATGGGTATTAATCCTAGAAACAGCACTGACACTCCAGCTACGCTAAAACTTAACGCCACTGACAACACGGCTTTTTCAACCAAGTCCAGTTTTCCTTCTTGAAACAAGAGGTTGATCAGACAGTATCCGGGTACGACTGCGATGAAAATAAATCCGAACACCATTTTGAAAACGGAAAATGGCGAGCTTTTAGGAATAAAATACACAAACAGCAATGTCAAAACGGTGTAAAGTGCAATGATTCCAAACCAGTTGGTTGGTTTCACATTTTAATCCTTCGATTTATAGTTAACCTTTCCCTAAAAAATAAAGGGTGGATGTTTAAAGGAAGATTTTGTAGATCGGGTGTTGCTCGTGTAAAGGTCTTATGCCTAGATCTCCCATCGCAGATGCAACGTATGCGTCAACTATTGCTACTGCAGGGAAAACATAGTCCGATTGTTCAGCTGGCCCGAACATCAGCCAGTTAGCGCCCAGTGTCTGCATTATAGCGTTGGTAGCAGTTCGGCATCCTTTTCTGAATTCTTTGGCGAAATGAGCTTTAACCCATCCCATAGTAGTGACAACGTTTCCAGTTCCCAATCCCGTGGGATGACCGAATCTTTCTTTTATCTTAGGTATCGCTCTTACCGCCGTGCCCATTGCTGGTTCGAATGCTGGAATAGCTGCATCTATCAACGGTTTTGTGATTCCACCTTTATCAGCCAGCGCCAACGCTTCTTCTAGAACCTGCATCTTTCCTTCCAAACTGTTATCTTTCGGGTTGTCAGCGAGCACTATGGACATTTTGATTCCGCTTTCCTTCAGCTTTTCCAGTTCAGCATCTCTGACGCCTTTGTAGACCGAGTTGTATAAGCATCTGTCTTGGAGTCCCATGTTCTTGACCAGTTCTGCAGCTGCCATTCGAGTCCTTGGACTCATGGCATCCAACATTAATGGAGCTTCGCTGTGTTTAGCAACGAAATCTATGTATTTTCCGAAAGCTTCTTCTGTGGTTCCAACTATGTCAAAAGCAAATGGAACGCCAGTTATATCACTTAACGTTTCCATTTTGTTGATTATCTCTTCAGCTTGTTTAGGGTCAAATATTCCTTTATTTGCATCCTGAACCATTTTTTGGCCTAACCAAAAAATCGAGCCTATTAGAACAGTTGGTAACTCTCCAGGTTGACCGCCTATCTTCACTCTTCCTACTTGATACACTTTTTGTTCTGTGTTGAATTTGTGCATTTTGCCTCATCTAGTTTGTAAGTTTACTCCTTTTCAGCTATTGCTTTCTTGGCGATTTCCACGCCTTCTTCTTTGTTCTTGCCGAATATTGCTCCGATTGCTTCCGCGTCTTCCTTTTTTACAGCAGCGCCGCCCATGATAATTATCAGTTTTTCCTTAAGTCCAGACGCTTTCAAAGCTTCATCTAGCTTTGCAAGGTTGTTCTTTGCAGGTACCGTGTTAACCGAAAGCGCTAGTATGTCAGCGTTAGCCTCTTTCGCTTTATCTGCGAAAGCTTGCGGGGCAACGCTTTTGCCTGCGTCAACAGTTTTGAATCCAGCTCTTTTCAGTGCCCTTCTAACAGCTTCTTTAGCTGTGTCGTGCATGTCCGGTTCGATGTTGCCTATTACAACTGTGCCAAGTGGGTTCTCCGGTTCTGGAGGCTCCTTTTCCATCATAGATTTTAGCCATGACATTTAACATTACTTCCCTTTAGTTTTTTATACTCTCGATTTTTATATTCGAATTCTATATTTAAACTTTAACTCAGTCACTCCGCGGTTCATTCAAGAAGTAAAAGTGAAGCTTGGGAAGACAAAAATGTTCAAAACATCAAATAAGTATCTATTGCTGTTCCTTGTTGTGGCATTTTCGTTTGTGTATCGAGTGTCGCTTATGCTCTGGGCAACTTACCCGCCAGGAGCCGACATCGGATTACACGAAAGCATAATCCACTCACTAACTTCTTCTGGCAACACGAATTTCATGTGGAACAATTACCAAATGGGCGGCGGCATTTCTCTAACTTTTCCAGGATACCACATATTCGTTTCATACATTATATTGATGACTGGAATTCCTAACTACTTAGCGCATACATTGGTGGTTTCGTTTTTTTCCTCATTCATTGTTTTATGTGCGTTCTTGATCGCTCGAAAGGTGTGGGGCGTATCAACTGCTTTTATAGTAGCTTTCTTGGTGGCAATTTCACGGTTTGACGTAGAGATGCTGTTGTGGGGTGGCTACCCCAACGTAATAACTCTGATGCTGATTCCCCTGGTCTTTTATCTGTACCTTGAAAGGAAACGATTTTCTTTAGTTCCTTTCTTAGCTACTGCATCCATTTTGTCTGGAGCCATCTTCTTAACCCACTCCCTCAGCGCAGTTATGTTTACAGGCATAACATTTTCCACCGTAATTTTAGTTGCTCTTTTTTCCAAAAAAGTGGGCGTTCCGAAAATCCATCTTCTCATCTGGCTTCTACCCCTTTTCCTAGGAGCGATTCTTGTTTCTCCATTTTTGGCGCAAGCTGTGCCTGCATATTTAAGTGCAAATTCAGGCGGCGTAGCAGATATTCAGTCGGCGCTGCTCTCAACCAGAGTGCTTCCCCTGGAATGGGTAATTCCTCTCTTCGCTTGTGTGATTCTATTCTTTTTCTTCTCCAAAAAGTACAAAGGCAACTTTTTCACCGTTCCCGCTTTCCTTCTCACATTATGGATTTTAGTTCCAATGATTTTTACCCAAGGATACTTGGTAGGCTTTTACACAGATTATAATCGGTTCTTGTACTTCATCATCTTGCCCCTCATAATCCTAATCGGGCTCGGGCTGGATCACGGCGCAGGCTTCTTCGCACGCGTGATAGACACTTATTTGTCTTTGAAAAAGAAAATACCTGAAGCCAAGA
The DNA here is from genome assembly GCA_964655035.1 of uncultured Candidatus Bathyarchaeia archaeon. GTDB lineage: Archaea > Thermoproteota > Bathyarchaeia > Bathyarchaeales > Bathycorpusculaceae > SG8-32-3. Next base: position 18,142 of record CAZZLA010000001.1, read on the forward strand.
AAAAAATCAACAGCGCGCGTTCAAGGCTTATGGCTCGTATGTCTCGCAAAAACATATACGCGGGATTCGCTTTGAGCTTCTTGCTTATTTTGTTTTGGGCGGTGCCGATCTTTGTAACTCCCTTCCAAGGCACAACCGTGCAAAGCTTTTATCAAACCATGGACGACCCTAGGTACGAGGCGATGCAATGGGCGCTCCAGAACACGCCGGTTGGCTCAGTTTTTGTTTCTGACGCTTATTACGGATGGTGGTTTTCAGGTTTCGCAGAGCGCCCGACCTTGAGCGCGGTTGACCCTCAGTATTTAGCGCTTTCCCGTGAATTTGAACCCGCCCAAGTTGCCAAGAACCTGCTTGATACGGATTACATGGTAGACAACGGGTTGATTCAGGTCAGGGCGGACGGAGGCTATATCGGAAGGCATAACCCAAATTTTTTGGCGAAACTTAACTGGACTTATTTCCCTTATTCCTTCTTGAACTTTAACAGTAGCAAAACGAAAATCCAATATCGCATAGGCGACAGCCTGCAATTTTTGTATTTAGATCAGCTTCCTGCAAAAGAAATGCGTATTGAAAATGACACCGAACACGCCACCATTTTTGTAACGAAAGGTAACGACTTCTTCAATTACACTCAGCTAACAACCGTTTACCGGGGAGTACGGTTTGTTGACATGTCTATAACGGTGGAAACTGCAGCTGAAGGCGTTTCTCTTGATTGGATTCAGTTCTTAGTGGACAGCAAAGGCAAAGTAATCCAACCAATGCGAGACGACACGGTTGGCTTGCTGGATGAAGGCGTGAAAGCCCTTGGTCAACTGATTTTCAATCAAGAACAACCAAATGTGGAAATTGTTATTGGCGAGAACCCTTGTATCTTAGAACTGCTTTATAGCTTGCAGGGTAAATCTAAAGGCGAAATCCAGATTTCAGCAACCGCTTATTCCGTTACCGATGATCCACAATACTACCAGGACCCAGTGGTCACAGCGGACTCCATGAACAAAATCATCACCGACAACCTCAATTCATACCAAAAGCAAATCTCCGATCTGCCCATTGACGTCTTCAACTACCAAAAATCCATGACGGCCTGGGACATCTCGTATATTGCCTGCCGCGATTCTGAAGTTATGCCGAAATTTGTAAACGATCCCGCGTTTAGTCTTGTGTTTATTAATGATGAAGTAGCCATATTTATGGTGAAGGGTAGCTCCAGTCAGGTGGGGAGAACACCATCGCCTTAATCCGTACACTTGAAAAAGAGAAAGTTTTCGAAATCATTTTGTTAGTGGCGTTCTCAGTATTTATCTTGGTGTTTTTCTTCGCCCTCCTCTCAATGAACGGTCTGGTTTTAGGCAACGACCCAGCAGTTCATTTGCAGCGAGCACAATCTCTTTTGAGCACCGGAGTAATCCCGATAAGCGACATAGCATGGACCCCGCCGCTTTTCCACATAGTTCTTGCGGCATTTATCACCTTCACCGGCGCAACCAGCATCGGACAAACGATTTTTTTAGTGAAAAGCATAGCCGCACTGGTTAATTGGCTGCTGATTCTCTCCGTTTATTTAATAGGCGCCAAGTTTTTCAGCAAGAAAATTGGTTTTTTAGCGTCATTTTTGTTGTTTCTGAGTTTTCCGTTATACGAACTCAACTTTTGGGGCGGCTACACCACTGTCCTAAGCATGGGTTTCTTGTGCTTGCTGTTCTTGTATCTCTCCTCAGAAAAGAAAAGCTTGGGAACCACGTTTATAATTTTCATTTTCACGTTTTCTCTGGTTTTAACTCACCAGCTCACCACGTTTCTGGCGCTTTTTATCTTCCCCCCGTTCATTCTGGTCATGCTTGTAAAATACAAAGGGCGGTATCCTAGGGCTTGGATCGCGGCGCTCTTAGGAGGAGCTATAGCTTTTGCGGTCTATTACTTGCTGCCCATACTGCCTTACCTAGGCAGCCTCATCGACATCGTTTTCTTCCAGCTGAAAGAAATGGTTTATCAGATTCCCTCCGTTTACCCCCAGGCCTTCATGGTAAATTTCGGTTTTATAATCTTCTTGGCTTTTTCAGGTCTAGTAATAGCCTTTTTCAAACTTAAAGAGCAGAAATCGTTGAGTGTTTACCTGCTTTTGTCGCTGGCATTTTTTGTTCCTTTATTCTTCTCCCAATCTTACCTGTTGGGCTTTTATCTGCCGTTTCAGCGGTTCGTTTACTACTTGCTGCCTACGATTGCGGTTTTTGGGGCCGTTGCTTTTTCTTTTGCGCTTGACCGCTTCTTGGTCTTCTATAGCAAATACAAAAACAAGTGGAAAAATCCACGCCTGAAAATAGTCACCGCTACTGTGGTTGTTTTGTTATGTGCCCTTTTTCTGTTTCGTTCCGGGGTTGTCTACGGCAAAATCATGGAAAGCAGCGTGTTCTATTCGACATCCGACATTAAGGGGTTAGATGCTGGTACATGGCTCAAAACTAACTATCCTGAACCAGCAACACTGATTGTTACGGAAGTGCCGGGTTCATGGTTCGCGTTGTTTTCAGGAAAATCGATAATTGCACAAACTGATCCAATAGTGGAGCGGAACGTTATAGCCACGTCTGTGTTAGATTTATCATATGAATTTGAGCACCCGTTGACTATTATTAGAGCCTACGAGTCCAAGGGAGCCATTTCTGACGAAGACTACGTTTCCTTAAACAGTGTTTGGAACAGAGTTTCATCCTCTTCCGCGGACGGAGACTTCCTGAATTACACCGTCAACGGTGTTAGCCACTACTCTGACCTTTCTAACTTTCGCCGAGAAATCATTTTTGACGATCAAGGGTACCCCAAGAAACTGGTTATAAAATACTCCAATAACGACGTGGCCTTAACACAGACAATCCTTGTTCAGAACGACAGTTACCCGCTAGATGTCGCTTGGACAGTAACCTCCCTGAAGAGAGAAATCACGGATGTAGCGTTTTACATAAGCAGTAAATTTGACCTTTTCTTCTCGTTTGAGAAGGCATATCTTCCTGGCTTGTTGGATTGGGAAAATCCTTGGAGTCATCCTTCAGAAGTTAACGGTAGCGAGTGGGCAGTTATTAATTTTTCACGCACAACACTGACAGATAATTACATTGGCTTTTACGACGACAAAAACGCGGTTATGTTCGCCATTAAATTCGCAGAGCTGCCCGATTGGGGCAACGTAGGTGCCCTAACCAGCAGGCAGATAGACGCGGTGAGGTTCCAATACAACTTTGACAAAATAAGCGCCAACAACTCAGCATCATTCGCATATCAAACTCTCACCTTTTCACAAAGTAGCTTTTCAGAGATGAAGAATCTAAGCGAATTAAAGGGGCTGTTCGATTTCAAACCTGCTGCCGCGTTTGACGTGCAATCCCGAGACTACCACGATTCCATTAAAGAAAACAACATCGACTTTATAGTCTACGACAAAAACCAGCTTGACACCAAACTGGTACGAGCAAAAATATTAGAACTAGTCTATTCAAACGACCGATACGTAATCTTCAAAATCAATAATAACCCTTAAAATCAAGTTTTTCTGGAAAACGCCCTATCGGTGAAGGACCATGGGCGCCTGATCTCTTTCAGGAAAAAAATAGTGGGATTTATCCGCTTTATTTTTCTCTGAGCACTTTAGGCACGTACGCGCATGCTGGGTCGCTCTCGAACAGGTCTCCAGTGTAGTATTCGGCGCGTGTTCTGCAGCCTCCGCAAATTTCCCGGTACTCGCACACCCCGCATTTGCCCTTGATGTTGCTTTTATCTCTCAGCTTAAGGTGGAGCTCAGAATGCTGTAGCTCATCCCACACTGATGTTAGCTTCTTGTCTTTTAGGTTTCCAAGCCTGTAGCCTTCGTGGAAGCCACATGACCTGTAATCACCGTTTTCGGTTACGCTAACATAGTTGCCGCCGATGGTGCATTTGCCGAGGTAGCCGTTTTGGAACCAATCCCAGAAATCAGTGGGGTTTTTTTGGCGTACAATTCGCGCATAAAACGGTGAGTAAACATTAATCTTAACTTTGTTCGCCAACTTCACTTGTAAATCATAGATTTCATTGAATGCTGCTTCGTACTCCTCTGGCGTGGGTGCCAAATCAGGCATGTTTGAGCCTGCTCTGCCAACGGGCACAAGGTTATGGTAAACAACCATCCGCGCTTTGTATTCTTCTCCTAACGCCGCTGGGTGAGCCATGTCTTTGATGTTGTATTTGGTCATGGTTGTGACTATGCAGTCTAGGATTCCGTTTTCTGACAGCTTCTTCATGGCGTACAGTGCTTTGTCGTAGCCTCCTTGTCGCCGGATAATGTCGTTTGATTCCCTGTTTCCGTCCACGCTGACTGCAGTATGCACTTCATATTTCGCGAGTTTGTCCAGTTTTTCCTGATCGAAGACGAAGCCGCTCGTGATTAAACTGACTTCCATTCCGTACTCCTTTTTGGCATAATCTATAATGTCAAAAATGTCTTTTCTAACAAGGGGTTCTCCACCGCTTATTCCGAACCACGGAGAACCAAAATCGTGAATTTCGTCAACCAATCTGTAAGCGGCTTTGGTGTCTATTTCATAATCCATGTCGTACTCGGGTGTGTAACTGCAATATAAGCAGCTACCTACGCATCGTCTCGTACATCG
>CAZZLA010000002.1:0-20093 GCA_964655035.1 uncultured Candidatus Bathyarchaeia archaeon
GTCCCCAAGGGAATTATAGTGAGGAAAGCCAGTAAATCCCTAAAAGTTTTTATAGGCTTCATCTTCGACATATAGCCTAACTCAACCAAATAAGGATATAGACTTTGTTGTGAATTTCATGGGCCAGCTCAAGGGAAAGAAAATATTAGTCACTGGCGGCGCAGGCTTCATAGGCTCCCACCTGTGCAAAAAAATATCCGAATTCACCAATGACTTAACCGTATATGACAACTTATCAAGCGGAAAAGTGGAAAACGTAAAACACCTCCCAAAGGTCCACTTCGTAAAAGCAGACATCCTAAACCTCAAAAAACTCTACTCACAAGAAAAAAAAGCCCTAATCTACCATCTAGCCGCTCAAGTTGTCGTTCCATACTCGATGGAAAACCCCATCGAGGACTTCGAAACCAACGCTCGAGGAACTCTGAACGTCCTCGAAAAAGCACGCAAAGACGACGCAAGAGTAGTTTTCGCCTCAAGCGCAGCCGTGTACGGCAACACTACCAAGCTGCCGACCCCGGAAAATTACGGTTTCAACCCAGCCTCCTGTTACGGCTTATCCAAAGTGGTCGGCGAACAATACTGCAACATGTACTCAAAACAATACGGATTAGACATCACCATCCTACGGTTTGCCAACGTTTACGGACCAAGAGGTCACGGGGTCATACCCGACTTTTTGGATAAAATCAGCAGGAACCCTGAAAAACTGGAAATAATCGGCACAGGGCTGCAATCGCGTGATTTCGTTCACGTCTCCGACGTTGTAGATGCATTGATATTATCAGCTGTAAACGAAGATGCCATCGGCAAGACCTACAACATAGGCTTCGGCAAAACAACGAAAATAATAGACCTCGCCAAAATGATCCTGAAGATTCTGGGGCTATCCGATAAAACAGTCATAGCAACCACCAACGTTCCCTGGCAAGGAGACATAAACACAATCTGGTTCGATATGACCAAAATCAAAAAAGACCTAAAGTGGCGTCCAAAAATAAGTCTTGAATACAACCTAAAAGAGATGATTTTGGAGGGGAAAACGCCAGGATGACAACAACGCCCGCTCGAGGACTAATCGCGCTTCTGCGACTTCCCTACTGGCTGATGACAGGTGGGCTTTCACTTTTAACCGCTTTCGCAATCACCAAAGACGCCATAGGCCTCAAAACTATCCTTTTAATTTTCTTCTCGATGGCGTTCATAACGTCCGCAGGCTTTTCCATAAACGACTACTTCGACAGGGAAAGCGACGCCGTAATCAAACCAAAACGCCCCATACCTTCAGGCGTTTTATCCTTAAAACAGGTTATAGCCATATCTACTGTGCTCTTTACTATCGGTCTGTTTTTTGCATTTTTAATAAACTGGCTCAGTTTCGTGATTCTGCTAGTTGACTCCATCTTACTGCTAATTTACTCCGCGTTTGTTAAGCGAAAGTCGGGTTTCGCTGCAAACGTTCTCGTCGGCCTATTGGTGGGTACCGCATTCATTTACGGAGAAGTCACCATTTCCGTTTTTCAAACTGTGAGTCTTGTCTCGCTGAGCCTTTACCCCATTTGTTTCGGAACAATCGGCGGCAACATTCTGCGGGATATTTTAAGCTTCGAAGGCGATTCCAAAATTGGATACCCAACGCTCCCCCGGAACATTGGCAACAAAGCTTCCATAAACATCGCAGCATACTTCTTTATTGCAACCGCGATACTTGCGCCGCTTCCTTTCGTTTTCGGTTTTTTCAGCGTCTACTACTTGGCTCTGATAGTTTTATGGGGCATTATTCTCGTTTACTCATCACTTCGACTACTAACTTCAGATTCTACAGTTAAAAACGTGAAGAAGTATGAAAGGCTAGTTACAATGTCAATGATGCTGCTTATACTATCGCTGATAATCGAGGCTCTGTTTCCATGAAAAAGACAAAAAGCATCTGTCCAGTTTGCCAAAAGAAAATAAACGCAGAAATAACAGAAGAAAATGGGAAAATCTTGATAACCAAGACCTGTAAGGAACACGGAACCTTTTCCGCTACTCACTGGCAGAGCCCAGACATCTTCAACTTCGCCGAAAAATTTGATTTCTTCAAATATTTTGGAGATGCAAACGCGCCCAAAAATCCTGCTGGTTGTCCCTTCGTTTGCGAATCCTGCAATAATCATGTTTCAAGCACCGTCATAGGCGTCATTGACGTTACAAAACGGTGCGATTTGAGATGCAGCATATGCTTCTCCACTTTTCCTGAACATGAAGTCGCGTATGAACCAAGCAAAGATACAATCGTGAAAATGCTAGAGTTCCTAAGTAAAGGCAACCCTAAACCGCCAGCCATTTTGTTTTCCGGCGGAGAACCCTTGGAACGCGAGGATATGCCCGAAATCATAGGTGCTGCACATAAATTGCAGTTCATGACCATCTTGGCAACCAACGGTGTCCGATTGGCTGAAAACCCTGAACTTGCTGTAAAGCTGAAGGAAAACGGCTTAAACATAGTCTACCTGCAGTTTGACAGTTTCCACGATGAATTCTACAAAAAAGTCCGAGGGCAGAAACTGCTAAAAACCAAAATGAAAGCCATAGAAAACTGCCGCAGGCACGACATCGAAATAATCCTTGTCAGCACGCTAATGCGCGGTTTCAATGATAAGGAAGTTGGGGACGTTATAAGGTTCGCCGCGCAAAACTCCTACATCATACGGGGCGTAATTTTTCAGCCAATTGCGTTTACAGGGCGAGCAACCGATAATCCTTTTAGAGAATCATGGCGAGATTGGCGTTTTGCAGAAGAAGTTGAAGAACAAAGCAATGGTGAGATAAAAACCGTCGACCTTTTTCCCCTGTCGGTGATGACTTCGCCCATAATTGTTATGAGTAAATTTATGAAAAAGCCGTGGCCTCTTTTTTCCTGCAGTCCTCAGTGTGGCTTAGTAAACTGGATGTACGTGTCAAGAGATTCAAAAATTATTCCCATTAATCACTTTGTAAATTTCGAAAGATTCTTCAGAATTCTCCAGAAAACAGCGAAATCGGTAGAGTCCAAAGGACGTTTTTCTCTTCTTTCAGCACTGTTTTTAGCTTCAATACAATCTTTAAACTGGCCCTTAGTCGCTAAAGAAATCGGTATCTTCACCCTGATGAAAACCATTCTCAAAATGCACATTTCCCCTTCTTATGAGTCGCTTGCCAATTTGCGGCGCCGAATCTTCCTTCTCGGCTCCATGGCTTTCATGGATCAGTACACCTTCGACGTCAACCGCGTTAGAAGATGCGTCGTGCACTACGTTACCCCAGACTTGAAAATCGTACCTTTCTGCGCATACAATAACGTCCACAGGATAGACACCGAAGAAGAATATGTCTCCAGGCAAACCACTGCTTAATGCCTTAGGCTTGGTTTACAACCTCTAAGTTCAAAACGCAATAGTTGTAGGAGAACTGAAGAGTTCCTTTTGCATCATAAAGCCACAGCTCAAATATTACCGCGTAGCTTCCGGTTTCATTTAGTGAAACTGTCGCCAATGTTTCCCACGACGCTCCGTTTTCTATTGTTTGCGCGTAGCTGTTTTCCACATCCGCTTCAACTGGAAACGAGGGAATCGTATCGGTAATCACTTTTTGCAAAACTTCACAGGATTGGCTTGTGCCCATATGATTTTCAACCTTAACCCACACGCTAAAAGTGCTATTTTCGTTAGCTACTAGAAGTTCGGGATAATCTATCGCTTTTTTGTTTTGATAATCAAGAAGGGAAATTGCGGTGTATCCCTCTGGCGGAAGCCTTGAGACGAAATAATAGCCTACGAGTAGACTGAAAACAAATATGACCGCTAGCGTTACGGCAATTTTGTAACCCTTATTGTTTAGCTTTAGGCTCTTGCCAAGGGTTCCTTTTGTTTCCGCGTGTATTTTCACTTTGTAAATCCCTTAACCATAGTTGTGAATATTTCAATCCCTGACTTAATTCTCCGCATTTTTGGCCTGCCATATTTTCTTGCTCTGTACGATGACGGAACTTCAACCATTTTGAAGCCTTTCTTGGCGAACTGCACCAGCATTTCTGTGGCGAAGGCCATGTCGTCCTCATATAGCTCAACTTTTTCGAGCGCGGAACGGGATATCGCCCGAAAACCAGACTGAGTATCGCTAAGAAATTGGCTGTAAAAGAAGTCGAAACAAAACGTTATTATTTTGTTAGCAACAAAATTCGTGAATCCCATAGCTTTTCTCAGATCATACATTCGCGTTGCTTGACACAGTTCTGCATCATTCTTTATCAGTGTGTCAATCAAAAAGTTGATGTGTCTTACTTCGTAGGTTCCATCGCCGTCAACCATGACTACAACGTCGCCTTTCGCATTTGTAATTCCGGTTCTAAGAGCGAGACCGTAACCGCGTCTAGGCTCTACAATGAGTTTGCAAAAATTTGTGTCTTTAACGATTTCTTTTGTCCCATCTGTCGAATTTCCGTCTACAATTATGATTTCTGTAGGATAAGCTATTTCCTTATGGATTGTGGTTACTGTTTCAAGAATGTTCCCTGCTTCGTTGAGTGTTGGAATTACCACCGAAACCATTTCTACCTTCGATATCATTGCTTTGTTACTCTCGTTTTATGAAAGCTATATAGTTTCTAACATATGGTTAAATAAGTTCTTTGTATATTTTGCCAAGTTTTTCCACGTTCCGGTCCCAGCTATATTTTTGCTCCGTTATCGTCCGTAGTTTCTTTTTTAGCGTTGCCAATTCCTTGCGGGAAAATTCCAGTATCGCTTCTGCAAGAGAATTAGGTGAGTTAGGCGGCACCAGTTTTCCATAGTCTTCATTCAGAACTTCTGATGTGCCTCCAACATTTGTTGCTATAACTGGCAGTCCGCAAGCCATAGCTTCAAGTGCAACCAAAGGCAAGCCTTCTCCAGACTTAGAAGGCAAAGCAAACAAGTCTGCTACATTGTAGTAAAACGGCAAGTCCTTATCTGACACAAAACCCGTCAGCCTGAAATTCCTCTGCATCCCTAACTGCACTATTCTTTCTTCAACCTCCTCAAAATCTGGTCCTTTGCCCACTACAACAAAGACAAGCTTCGAGTTCTCTTTACCAGCGATTTCTGCACTTTCAAGTAACGTGTCAATCCCGTTCTTGTAGACAAGTCGCCTCACCGTCAACACGACACACGCGTCTTCAGAGATGCCCAGCTTTTTCCTCATTTCACCTTTGACTTCAGGCAAAGGCTTGAAGCGGTTCAGGTCGACACCATTGTGGAGCACCTCTGTTTTTTCAGGGGCTGCTCCCAAACTTAAAACGTAGTTCCTTGTTGCATTGCTAACAACGATTATTTTATCTGCTTCCTTAAGCACCTGCTTTCCAACCGCAAGGTCGTTCAGTCTTTCTACTGTGTCCCAAATATTGTGGTATTCTATGAAAGTGTTGTGCTGTGTAAGTACCAAGGGCTTTCCGTATCTTTTTGCGATTTTAGCGGCAAGAAAAGACGACAGGTATGGGTGACCGTGCACGTGTATGAGGTCGTTGAATTTGACTGTTTCTAAAAAAGTTTTGAAGCTGCTTACGTGTGGAATGGCGTACGGAATCCCCAGCCTGAACCCGATGTTCATTGAATCGTAGCATTTGACTTTTATTCCGTCAAAAACGTAATTTCTCGCCGTGTAGTTTCGATGCGTCAACACCATGGGTTCAAACTGTTTCTGCATCAGCCTTTTGCACTGTTCATAAACAACCCTCTCTATACCACCAACATGGGGAAGAAAGGTGTGAGTGACAACGCACAAGCTTGTTTGAACCATGACGCTCCAACGCTTAAATCTCCTCAATCAGCAGACTATTATAATCTTATGGTAAATCCCCGAAAAAAGTAGTTGCTAAAATAAGATGTAAAAAACGTAAAAAAACACCAAACTTTGCATCTTTCCCTTTGTGAGCCGGCCTTTTTCCACTTTCAGATAGAGTTTTATAATGTGGCTAGCTGACCTATCCCAGCCACTATTGCCTTATCAAATGAAAAGAGGGTGCGAAAAATGGACATCATTGTTGGAGGCGGAAAATACGGGAGCGTAGCCGTAGAATACCTTAGAAGAAACAAAAGAGGGTTCGTGCTGGTGGATAAAGATCCGAACTGCCTTGCCGTTAAAAAGTATAGACTAAAATCCGCTGGGCATATTGGGACAGAAGGCGAATGTTTTCGTGAAGGAGGCATCACCAAAGTTTTAGAGCTGATAGAGCAACTAAAACCTGAGTACGTGTTTCCAACCGCGCCTATACACATAGCGGCTGAGTTGGCAAAAAGCAAGTTTAAGCTTGCGCCGTGGGATGAGGTGATAGACTGCATCCTCGCTAATTTGCCTGCGTCGGTGGTTCTGAATGTTGGAAGAGGCAACCTCATAGTTAGCTACAACAGAGACAAAGACTGTCTAGAGAAGTGCGAAGCGCCAGACGTGTGCCCGTCCACACGGAAGAGAAAACCCTGCACCATGGATAAACTGATGAAATTCGCCTATCCTGAAGGCATTGTTCTAGTTAGTTACCAACTGGCTCCTGGCATGGGCGCTCTAAAATGTAGTGAACTTTTACAGTTTTTCGCTCAAGCGGAAAAGAAAGACAAGTTTGTAGTGGCCACGGCTTGCGGTTGCCACGGGTTTTTCAGTGCCCTCAAAAAAGAGACATGTGATAAGGCTGAAAAATGATTTATTTTGCGTTCCGGAAAGCTCGCGTGTAGACGTTAGATGAAACGCCTGCGACTAACCCGCCTATGGCATCATTCGTGATTGGCCCCAACTTTTTCAATATCCCCGGCTTAGCCTGATCGAACCGGGTGAATTCAAAGATTCCTTTCACTCCCGCGAGGTAGTTGGCTATAGCCAATCCCAACAGCTCGTCAGCTACAAGCCCTGGGCGTCCCATGAACCTTTCTTTTGACAGTCCGGGTATCTGCCCGTTCTCGGCGTCTTCTTGTGCTCGGAAACAGGCGACTTCCAAAGTGGAAACATTAACGTCGGAGAGGGCATCGAGAAATTCTTCGCGGAGCATTTCAGCGGTTTGTTCTTCAGTGTCTAAGCCAGGATGAGGAACGAACAACTCAAGCGCCGTGTCTACAAGGTCTTTTAGTGATATGCCTTTCTTTTCCAGATATGCCAGTAAAGGCGGGGTTTCGGAGTTCATTTCTATCAGCACCCTCTCTAATGGAGGAGTTTGTTTTAAATATTATGTGTTTGGAGAAACGTTTATTAGAGTAGGATGGATAAACCGTCCAAGTTGGAAGTGATGCTTTGAAAACTAAATACGTTATTGCAACAGTCGTCATAATCGTTTTAATAGCTTCAGCGGCGTTTGTTTATGTCCACTATCAGGGACAGACTGCTGATTCTGGACTCGCTGCTTTGCAGAATCTGGTGGATGACGATGACTACAAGACTATCCTAACGGCTTATCCTGAAAAAATTGTTTCGGTTGCGCCGAGTGCAACTGAGATCTTGTATGCGATAGATGCAGGTGATAAGGTCGTGGCGGTCACTGACTACGATAATTATCCATACGATTTCGCGGCGTGGGTTGCGGCAGGCAACATGACCAGTGTTGGTGATTTTACGGATCCGAACCTAGAAGTGATTACCTCGCTTGATCCAGACTTGATTCTTGCGAGCGGCGGAGTTCAAGTGGAAAGTGTAGACACCTTACGTGACCTTGGGTACAAAGTTTTAGTTTTAGATCCAACCAATATCGATGGTGTTCTTAAAAACATTGAACTTGTAGGGAATGCAACTGGGAAAAGGGCTGAAGCAACGGCGCTTGTTAACGATATAACCAGTCGGATTACCGCAGTGGAAAACGCAGTGGCGAATGAAGCTAAGCCAAAAGTTTACTACGAGGTTTATTATGAAAGCACATCTTCATGGACAATCGGGGCAAAAGCATGGCAAAGCGAACTCATAGAAATAGCCGGTGGAACCAACATTTTCGAAGATCAGCAAATAGACTATTACCAGTTCCAAGTTGAAGCGCTTATCGACCGAAACCCTGATGTCATAGTGTTGCCCGCTAGCGGCATGGGTACCGGGCAGCTGGAAAGCTTGGATGTGGTCAAGGCAAGACCTGGCTGGGATACAATGAACGCTGTACAGAACGATAGGCTGTACCAGATCGACTCTAACATCATAGAAAGAGCAGGACCAAGAGTTGCAGATGCGATAGAGCAGTTTGCTGCGTTCTTCCATCCTTAACTCTTTTAAACTCCCTCTCTATTTTTTGTGTGAACACAATGAGCACGGACGAAGTTGAAAGCACTTTTTTTCGGCGTACTTCACGATGGAAACTTATCGTGGTTCTTTTAGTTTTGGCTTTGATAGTAACGGTCATAGTGTCTCTGAACGTCGGTTATGCTCAGATTCCATTTCCAGACATTCTGGGCATACTAGGCAAGCAGATTCCATTTTTGGATGGCTTAATTGATTCTTCGTTGATTTCACCTCAGAATGCAGCCATCATTCTTCAAATACGTTTACCGAGAATACTAGCAGGCGTTTTAGTTGGCGCAGCCTTGGCAGCGGCAGGCGTTTTATATCAAGGAGTATTCAAGAACCCCATGGCAGACTCTTACGTGCTAGGCGTTTCGGCTGGAGCCGCAGTCGGCGCTTCCCTATCCATACTTTCCGGCATAGGTTTCGTATTTTTGGGGTTGCGCCTTGTACAGGTGGCTGCTTTTATCGGCGCCTTGTCAGCCATGTTTCTGGTTTACAACATTTCACGAGTCGGCTCTAGAGTCCCAGTGGCAACTCTGCTGCTTTGTGGAATCTCGGTTAACTTTTTCCTGTTTGCAATCGTCGGCCTCTTAGAAGTAATAGCTAGCGACGAGCTTCATTCAATCGTGTTTTGGCTTGTAGGGGGCTTTTCAAACGTTTTGTGGAGAGACATATGGGCGATACTTCCTTTCATAATAATTGGCATCGTAGCCGCGTATTTTTACGCTCGTGATCTTAACTTGCTTGCTATGGGTGAAGAAACCGCTCATCATCTGGGTGTAAATGTTGAAAGATCAAAACAAATCCTTCTGGTGCTGGCCTCTTTGACAACAGCCGCAGCAGTCTCCATTTGTGGTCTCGTAGGCTTCGTAGGTTTAATGATTCCTCACCTGACCAGATTGATAATTGGGCCTGATCATCGCATTCTCTTGCCAACTTCCACTATAATTGGCGCGATATTCTTGGTGATTTGCGATGATTTAGCTCGGGTTGTAGCGACTCCATTTGCGTCGACCCTTGAATTGCCTGTGGGAATTATTACCATGCTTTTTGGTGCGCCTTTCTTCATTATTCTTTTCAAGAAGAAAAAACAGAGCTATGCAGCATGAGAGGATGGGGACAAGTATGGTGTTGTTAAACGTTGATGGCGTCGAATGTCGCTATGGATCCGTCAAAGTTCTTGAAGACGTGAACCTTGCGGTTGAGGGCGGTGACTTCGTGGGGATTCTTGGACCTAATGGTTCGGGAAAAACAACTTTACTTAAGAGCATAAGCCGAATCCTCAAACCCCATAAAGGCACTATCCTACTCAATGAAGCGGACATCTACTCTCTCAAAAGTGTTGACGTTGCAAAACAGATGGCAGTGGTCCCGCAGGACACTAATATCGGTTTCAATTTTGCCGCGTTGGACATCGTTCTAATGGGACGTAATCCTCACATGAAACGGTTCCAGATGGAAAGTGAGAAGGACATGGCTGTTGCACGAAAAGTTATGAACCTAACCAACATCTGGCATTTAGCGGAAAGACCAATAAATGAGTTAAGCGGCGGTGAGAAACAGCGCGTAATAATTGCCCGTGCTTTAGCTCAGGAACCGAAAATCTTGTTGCTGGATGAACCTTTGACTCATTTGGACATTATCAATCAATTAGAAATTATGGATCTTGTCAAAGAGCTTTGCGTGAAAGAGAAGTTAATCGTGTTAGCTGTTTTTCATGACTTCAATCTGGCTGCACGTTATTGTAACTCAGCCATCATGATTAAAGATAACAGGGTTTTTGCCGCAGGAAGCTTGACTGATGTTCTGACAAGTGAAAACATAAAGAGCGTTTTTCATGTTGACGCCATAGTAAAAAAACATCTTGTCACCAACTCCATATTTGTTATTCCCTTGTCGCCCCAAAAATCTTCGCCCTCCAGAAAATGTTCAATTCACCTAATATGTGGGGCTGGCACGGGAACCGCGTTGATGAAGGTTCTTTTAGATGAAGGTTACAGAGTCACCGCAGGAGTTCTCAACGTTCTGGACACGGACTTTGAGACGGCTCAGTTTTTGAAAATTCCCGTCACCAGTGAAGCGCCGTTTTCTCCAATAACCGAAAAAACTCACAAGGCGAATTTGGCGATGATAAGCGAAGCCAGTACAGTGGTGTTGACTTCTGTTCCGTTTGGCTATGGTAACCTGCAGAATTTGGAGGTTGCTCTGGCTGCTTTGGAGAGGGGAATTCCAACTTTCGTCATTGAAGAGGTGCCCATTGAAAGAAGAGATTTCACTAAAGGAAAAGCAAAAGCGCTGTTTGCCAAGTTGAAAAGTAAGGGCGCTGAATTCGTTAAGGATCAAAATGAGCTTTTATCTCTGCTTAACGTATCTGTCGAAAAGTTAAAAATAGCCAAAAAAGAAAGAGACAGAATTCTTGATCATCTGAAACCTGAAGAAACTAAAATAAAGGGTGAAAGTGAGAAAAGTTAAGGAGGAAAAAAACTATATGAAAATTGTTGCTTCGTGGAGTGGAGGAAAAGACAGTTGCTTTGCATGTTACAAGGCTATTCAAGAAGGCTATGATGTTTCGCAGCTTCTAATCATGATGTCGGACCCGAGCAAATCTAATTTCCATTTGATTCGTTCTGACATGTTAGACGCTCAATCGCAAGCAATTGGAATTCCGATTGTTAAATGGACATCTACACCAGACACTTATGAACAAGACTTCAAAAAAGCATTGGCGCAAATGAAAGCCAAGGGCGTTGAAGGCATTGTGACGGGAGACGTTTACGATGTTGCCTTGCATGAGGCGGGTTGGCTAGACCGCGTCTGCAAAGAAGTGGGTTTAACACCGGTAAAGCCTCTGTGGCATCGTGACACGCAGCAGATTCTCAGCGAATTCATAAATGAAGGGTTCAAAGCAACCGTGGTCAGAGTGAAAACCGATGTGCTAGGGATGGAATGGCTTGGAAGAGAAATTAACAAGGAGTTCTTCAACGATTTACTTAAACTTGGCACGGTAGACCCATGCGGTGAACGAGGCGAATTTCACACTTTCGTAACGGATGGCCCATTGTTCAAGAAGCGAATCGAAATTCTCGAAAGCGAAAAAGTAAAGCTTAACGGTAATGGACGGTTAGTAATCAACCGCTTCGACGTTAAGCCTAAAAGGAGTTAATTCAAGCAAATGAAAAAAGTTTTTGACGCGCTGTTGGTCAATAACAAGTTGAAAGCAGAAGCTTTCATCAAAGAATTGGAAGGCAAGAAACCGCTTTTCGTCTGCACCATAGCCACAACTGAAACCGCTAAGATTCCCGAAATTTCTGCGGCTGGAAAACACCCTGAGTTCACTGATTACACGCCGCCGGCGGACGCTGAACTGCTTCTGCTGGGCAAGTGCAAGTGCATCAACGGCGTACCCGTTACTCCCGACGGGATTCCGACGCCAGCGCTGATAACTATGTCGGCTTTACGACTCGCGGATATTCCTGTTCTGGTTGCCAGTGGCGGATTGAAGGTGAAACCGCAGATTCCATTTTTGGATTTGGGCGGAAAGCCAGGCAGGGATATACGAAGTGGACACGCAGTGGACCATGTTGAGGAAGTAATTGAACGAGCCATAATAGCCGGCGAACAATTGGCTAAAACAGCTGACTATCTGGTAATCGGCGAAAGCATACCTGGCGGCACAACAACGGCGCTGGGAGTTCTGTCCGCCATGGGTGTGAACGCAGAGGGAAAGGTCAGCAGCAGCATGCCGAATAATCCACACAGGTTAAAAACTGAAACTGTCCGCGCAGGATTAGCGGCTTCAGATGCGAGTTTCGGTAGCTTTGCGAAGAATCCAATTAAGGCAATCTCCTGTGTGGGTGATCCTATGATGCCTGCTTTTGCGGGGTTAGTGGTTGGCGCGGCTGCGCAGGTTCCTGTTTTGATGGCTGGAGGAACCCAGATGACGGCAGTCTTGGCTGTTGTAAACGCGTTGAACCCTGATGTTCTCTGCAACGTGGCGATTGGCACCACAAGATGGGTTGCAAGCGACTTGTCTTCGGATATTAAAGGCATAGTTGCCCAGATCTCTGATGTGCCCGTTTTGGCGGCTGACTTGGACTTTGCGCAGTCGCGATTTTCGGGTCTTCAGGCTTATGAAAAGGGCATTGTTAAAGAAGGCGTGGGTGCCGGAGGCGCTGCCATAGCGGCAATGGCTAAATTAGGTGGTGCCGTAACTAAAGATATGCTGCTTAGAGAGATCGAGAGAAACTATGCTTTGCTAATGGGAACAAAGTGATGAGGCTGGATGCTTAAAGAGATCAAGAACCTCTTTTCTTTTCTTACCACCATCCCAGTAGCCATGGATAAAGATATGTTGACTGACGCCGCGAAAGGCATGTTTCTGTTTCCCTTGATAGGCGCGTTTATTGGATTACTGGCAGGGCTATTCGGCTGGGTGACTTCCATGGTTCTTCCCAGCTTAGTTGTTGCAGCGTTAGTGCTTGGGTTTTTGTTGCTAATCACTGGGCTTCATCACACCGATGGCTTGCTTGACTTCGGAGACGGCGTTATGGCTCATGGTTCTCCAGAAAGAAAAATCGAAATCATGCATGACCAATTGACGGGTGCTGGAGGCTTATCGTTGGGGATAATGACTTTTTTGGTAACAGCCTTCGCTATAGCCGAATTAGACACGGGCTTCATAATACAAGGCTTGGTGGTGGTTGAGGTTTCAGCAAAACTAGCCATGGTTGTAGGCGCTTGGGCTGGAAAATCAGTTCACCAGGGAATGAGCTCCTCTTTCCTAGAAACCATGCACGGCAAGAAGGGCACCGCCCGATTGATTGTGGCCTTAGCAATTTCTTTCGGAATCGCTATACCGCTGCTTTGGTTGGGAGGCATCGTAGTTGTGTTGGCGGCTATTTTAGATAGCCTCGTCATGGTCGAAATTGCCCATAGGCACTTCAAGGGCGTGACAGGTGACGTGTTAGGCGCAACAAACGAAATTACACGCATGGTTTCGTTAATCACTTTGGTGGCGGTGATTGGGTGGGTTTGACTGCGCTTGTCATGGCTGGCGGGAAAGGCACTCGTATGGTGCTTTCGGAAGAGAAGCCTCTGCTCAGGGTCGGTGGCAAACCAGTCATTGAACATGTTCTCGCGGCTTTGAAAAAATCTAAAAAGGTTAGCTCTATTGTGGTTGCGGTTAGCGATTACACACCTAGAACCGCTCAACTGATGCGTCAGTTTCCAGTTTCCGTTATCAAAACGCCTGGGAAAGAGTACGTTTCTGACATGGGATATGCGGTTAGAACTCTTAGGTTGCAAAACGTCTTGGCTATTGGGGCTGACTTTCCGCTGATAACAGCTGAAATCATTGACGCCATCGTGGAGGGTTATGAACGATGCGGAAAGCCTGCCTTGAGCGTGGTTGTCTCCATGGAAATAAAAGAGCAGCTTGGGTTAGGTGGAAAATACGGGTTTGAATTTAACGGCAAGCGCGTGGTTCCAGCTGGGATGAACCTGATTGATGGTCGAAGGATCGACGAGGAGGAACTGGATGAGGAAATCTACGTTTCAGACCGAAAAGAAGTTGCCATGAACATCAACACCGTTGAAGATCTGAGAATAGCTGAAGACCTTTTTCAAAAAACGCGTCATGCGTAGTCGTGCGAGAGCTTACCCTCCCTTTTAAATAGGTTGAAATGCAGTATCTCTCAGCATTTGTTTTTTTGTCTTCCTGGTTCTAAAAACGGTCAGGTAAATAGTGATGATTGTGGCTGCGTCATCGCAGTCACACGATTTTAAGCAAGTCGAGAGTAAAATTATGTTTTGCAAGTTGGAGCATTGTCAATGCCTCTAGAGTAATGCTGAGTATGCTCAAAACTATGTTGCTCTAAAGAAATGGGTTTCATCGATGCTTTTACAGAGAATTTCCAAAGAAAAAGAAGAAGCGAAGAAATACTGATGGAAAAAACCGGTTAGATCAGAACAAATTTCTTCTCACATGTTTTTATGAAACGGTGAGACTAAAACATGTAAGGGGGACTATTTAAGATGGAGCTTGCTTTCAAACAATCAGTTAAAAAATGGGTTTCCCTCTCTGCTTTTCTGGGTTTCGCAGTTTTCTTGCTTTACCTTTATTTCTTCACGGACATCGTAGGTGTTGCATCGGTAATAGGAAGGACAAACCTGTTCGTTTACAGTCTGGCTTTCTTCTGTGTTTTAGCAGGCGTAGCCTTTAACGCGGTGGCATGGCATAGCTTGCTAAGATCCCTCATGATTAAGGTCAACTACCGCTTGGTCTTCAACTTAAGTTGGGTTGGAATTTTCGTTGACGCCATTGTTCCCGGAGGTTGGTCTGGCGACGCGTTCAAGGCGTATCTGCTCTCGCGGAACCCAGAGATAGATGGCGGCAGAACCGCGGCGTCAATCGTTGTAAAAAACGTGCTTGAGCTGTTGATTGTTATAAGCATGTCCTTTTTGGGATTGCTTCTTCTAGCGGTAAATTACACTTTAGACCCAGGAGTTTTGACCACGATTGGAACAGTTATGCTTCTTTTGACTTTGCCTTTAATAGTAATCATCTACTTGAGCATAAATCTAAACGCAACCAAGAAAATACTCAGAGTGTTAAAAAGCCTGTACTCATTCGTACGAAGACGCCCCGCCAACATCGAAGCTTTCGAGAAAAGAATCGAGAAAACACTGAATGGGTATCATGATGGGATAGCTGGCTTAAAGGCCACCCCTAAAACTTTGTTCCAAGCGGCGTTCTTTCAAACGGTAGCGTGGAGTTTCGACATACTGGCGCTGTTCTTGATTTCTGTTTCCATCGGGTATGTCGTACCTGCCGACAAGGTCATAATCACCAACATCATCTCAGTGAACCTTCAAACGCAAGGTGTAGCCCTAGCGGGCTTTGCCCAAGTAGTTTCAAGCAGCGTTTACACGATTGTCGGAATCTCGCCCATTCTAAGCGTGGCGTCAACCGTGCTAGCAGGGTTCGCATCATTCTGGTTTAAGGTAATAATAGCTTTTTTTGCCTTCCAATTCGTAGTGTTTTCCCGATGCGGCCCTTCTTTTTGTATGCACCTAAGCGGTTTCAGAGGCAAAAACCGCAAGGAAGAACCGCTTTTGACCCCGAGCACCAGCGAGGAATAAGCGCGTTTGGCACCCAAGTGCAATGCGGGTCCTGAAGCAGCCTATAGACTTCGCCTGGGTTTCTGCTTCGGATTAAATCTTATATTTACCACATGTTATCTAACTAACATGTGAGGGGAAAACATGAAACTTGTAACAGTACTATTACCCGAAGCTTATCTTGAAGGGTTAGATGAACTTGTGAGAGCGAATATGTATCCAAGCAGGAGTTCAGTCATAAGATCGGCAGTAAGGGACCTGCTGAGAAAAGAGCTCTGGGAGAAACGCGGAAGATAAACTCTTCTTCACCCATAAATTATTGTCTAAACATGTTTATCAAAAATGCATAGTTGAAGTCCAGAGCTTTTTCGCGGTCTCACTTGGATTCTGTGCAAGAGTTAAGCCTCGACCCACAATGAGGTATCGCGCGCCAGCTTTAAGCGAGGTTTCCGCGGCTCCGCCTTGCGCGCCTATCCCAGGCGAGTATATAGGCACGCTTTCTCCAAGTATCCCGTGGATTTCCGTTATTTTTTCAGGGTAAGTGGCGCCCACCACCACGCCGTCAGCATTCCATCTAAACGCTTTTTTTGCGAATGAAACGTACTGTGCAGTTTTCGTGCCTGTTGCATCGTTGTAAACGGTCTGGCCGTAGCCTTCGTTTGCCCCTTTATGGCTCATATAGGCTAGAAGTATCACGCCGCGCTGAAGCCGGCGAGCAACGTTAAAAATGGGTTCCAAGCCTTCTTCCCAGCCTACGAACGGGTTAGCTATTAACGCGTCAAAACCCGCGGCGTAATAGTACTCCGCTATAACTTGGTTAGTTGCTCCGATATCGTTTGCTTTGCAGTCCATTATTGCGAGAAGCCCTTTTTCATGGACTTGCGCTAAGAGCTTTTGCACGCCGTCGAAGGTTCCGAGAGGAAGAACCAAGTGATGGTTAATTTTCACCGCGCATAAATACGGGTGAACTGCCTCCACTACTTCTTGAGCTTTGGCTAGAAGTTCTTCGCGTTTCTCGGGGTTGCGAAAAGGGAAATCAAGGGCTAAAACAATGCTGGATTCTTTTTTCTTTGCAGTTGCTTCCATTTTTTCTTTGAACGACATCTTCCAATCCCCGGTTCTTATTTAGATGTGGAACCCATAACCTTTACTGTTTCAGCGGTTTCACCGGTCGAATTTTGATGCTGTAATTGTTGAAAACGTGGTTGTGTTACACGAAATTTAAATTTCCGACCTGCCATGTTTTTGACTGAGAATCGAGGCACAAGCTTCGTTCCTGTGAAATTCGCAAATGGAAGCCTTAGGAGAAAAAAAGCATGAGCAAAACCTTGGCGGAGAAAGTTATCGCGCAGCACTTGGCTGAAGGAAAAATGGAGCCTGGCGAACAAATAGGCTTAAGGATAGACCACTCTCTAACGCAGGATTCCACTGGAACCTTAGCTTACCTTGAGTTCGAGGCCATCGGCGTCCCCCAAGTCAAGACCAAACTTAGCCTAAGTTTCGTAGACCACAACATGCTGCAGAACGATTTCAGGAACGCTGATGATCACCGGTACTTACAGGATGCCGCAGCGAAATACGGCGTTGTTTTCTCCCGCCCCGGCAACGGCATATGCCACCAGATTCATCTGGAACGCTTCGCTAGACCCGGCTACACGTTGCTGGGAAGCGACAGTCACACGCCCACCGCAGGCGGCGTAGGCATGATCGCCATTGGCGGTGGAGGGCTTGATGTCGCGGCGGCTATGGCTGGAGAACCCTTCTATCTACAGATGCCCCAGATTATGGGCGTGGATTTGGCGGGTGCACTTTCGCCTTTTGTTTCGGCAAAAGATGTGATACTTGCTGTTCTTAAGAAATTGACTGTGAAAGGCGGGGTTAACAAGATTCTGGAGTACTTCGGCGGTGGCATCGAAACCCTAGGCGTCCCGGAACGGGGAACGATTGCGAACATGGGCACAGAAACTGGGGCGACCACGTCCATCTTTCCTTCGAATGAAGTTACAAGAGCGTTTCTCAGAAGCCAAGGAAGAGAAGACCAGTGGGTCGAGCTTAAGGCTGACGACGGCGCAAGGTACAGCGAGGTGTTGAACGTGAACCTTGGGGAAGTTGAACCGTTGATAGCGTTGCCTCATAGTCCAGACAACGTGATAACGGTTAGCGCCGTTGAAGGCACGCCTGTGGATCAAGTCTGCATCGGCAGCTGCACCAACTCTTCGCTTCGCGACCTGAAAACGGTTGCTGCACTTTTGAAGGGCAAGAAAATCAGTAACCGCGTCAGCCTCACCATATCACCGGGTTCAAGACAGGTTTTGGAGAACCTAGCGGCAAGCGGCGAACTTGTGGACCTTATAAGCGCTGGCGCCAGAATACTGGAGAACGCTTGTGGTCCATGCATCGGGATTGGGCAAGCGCCTCAAACTGACGCGGTTTCCATCAGGACTTTTAACCGTAACTTTAAGGGCAGGTCAGGAACGCAAAGCGCTCAGGTTTACTTGGCGAGTCCAGAGACGGCGGTCGCCTCGGCTATTTATGGTGAAATAACTGATCCTCGAAAACTTGGGAAGTACCCTGCGATAACTCTACCTGAGAACATCGTAATTGACGACGGCTTGT
This sequence comes from uncultured Candidatus Bathyarchaeia archaeon, assembly GCA_964655035.1. Classification (GTDB taxonomy): domain Archaea; phylum Thermoproteota; class Bathyarchaeia; order Bathyarchaeales; family Bathycorpusculaceae; genus SG8-32-3. The sequence continues at coordinate 17,980 of CAZZLA010000002.1, forward strand.
TCATCTTTCCAAGCAAACCTTTCACGGGCGAGGTCAGGCGAGGCCCAAACATAAAGCCGCTGCCCAACTTCCCTCCGATTCCAGATAGGTTCACGGGAGACGTTTTGCTGAAGCTGGGCGATAACGTTTCAACAGATGATATTCTGCCGGGTGGTTCAGAGGTCATGTCGTTGCGAAGCAACATTCCCGAGATAAGCAAGTACACGTTCCGCTATGTCGACCCCAGCTTTGCAGGAAGAGCTTTGAAGAAAGGAGGCGGGTTTATCGTTGGCGGCGAAAACTACGGTCAAGGCTCTTCAAGGGAGCATGCCGCGTTGGCACCCAAGTACCTAGGGGTCAAGGCCGTCATCGCCAAGTCTTTCGCGAGGATCCATCTTGCGAACCTGGTGAATTTTGGGCTTGTTCCCTTGACGTTTGTGGAGGCAAAGGATTACGCGGGCGTTGCGCAGGGCGACTTGCTGGAGTTAGATGTTAAGGGGTTAAAGAGGAACGGTTGTGTGAAAAACGTCACGAAAGATTTGGAGATTCAGGTTGAGCTTGACCTCAGTGACCGTGAAAAAGGATGGTTAAAAGCAGGTGGAAAGCTGGCTGCCATGAAAGCCAAACGCACGGCAAAATAGAAGCGGTGCAGGCTGGCGCTAAGCCAATAATCGTTTTTCGACGTAGCAGAAACTCTTAACAACCAAGCCGTTATTAGGTATCCTTGAAACAAGAGGTTTCGTTCATGAGTTACAGGTCGCAAACGAGTTCACGCCGCAACACTGGCCGAGGACGTAGAAAACTACACCATGAGAAATCAAAAGTCAAAGGGCAGAAGCATCGTTCGCGCGGCAAATACCTGCTGGAGGAGAATGAGGCGCTAACCGCCGAGGAGGTTGTAGAGAGAACTCTCGGCAGACTGCACAGTCTTGGTGGTCAAACTTTTGCGTTTTCTCCTTTCAGCCAGTACTTTGATGATTGGCTGGTGAGCCTGAAAAGCGTCCTCTCCGAGTTTGAATCGAACCCAACCATAAACGTGGATGAGGCTTTCGTGAAGGCGCGTTCAAAAGTAATCTCTGACGTTGAGCTTAAGCTTGCCGAGAGACGACGCGCGGAGGCCGTTCTCCTAGAGACCACACAGAAGCTTACGGACCAGAATCATCTTCTCGTGCAGATCGATGCGGAATACGCTGCTGCGACCCGCGAATTGGCTTCTAAACGGAACGGTGAACTCAAACGCTTAACCCGCAAAGTTCATGACTTCGAAGAAGAGCTTGAAGAGACAAATCAGATGAAAACAAGCATTTTCAGTCCTTTCGCGAGAAGGGCTAAGTCGCAAAGAGTGGAAGAGGTAACTCAGAAGCTGGATTCCGCTAAAAGCAAGCTTGAATCGGTCGTGAAGGCTTTTGAGGTTGACCAAGAAAAACTTCACGATGAGTATGAGGAAGGGAAACAAGCCGTTATGGAGCAGCTGCGGAAGCTGGAGAAGGAAATTGAGGGCTTGGAGACTGATGGATCCGTGGAGGATAGGCGAGTGGCGTGTGAAGCTCTCGTCAACGTCGTGAAAGCACTTCTAAAAAGGGAAGGCTCATCGGTTTCGTAAATTCAGCTTTATGCGTTGGAGAATAAATGTCCTCACCTGTGTTCCTTGTCAAAATCCATAACTCGATATTTGTTGGAGTTTGAATTTTCGGAGTGCGGGGGGTGGGATTCGGACCCACGAACCTCTACAGGATAGGCGCCTCAGGCCTACGCCTTTGACCTGGCTTGGCAACCCCCGCTCAAGTCGTATTTTTGTTGGCGCAGAGGTCTTAAGATGGCAGATAATAGAAACAAGCAGCTTATTAAAAGGCTTTACTTCACATGCCAGCAGCAACGGAGCAGATTCTTTATAATTGTGGAAACGTGATAGTTTCATGAGAGATTAGTGAAAAAGTATTTATGTCGCCACTCTCAACATAACGGCGTTATAATTTAATCGGTGAACAAACATATGAAAGAAATCTTCAACAACGTTCTCGAAACCATAGGAAAAACACCACTCATACGCTTAAACAGACTAACCGGCGGCTTAAAATGCACAGTTCTCGCCAAACAGGAATCCCGCAACCCAGGAGGAAGCGTCAAAGACCGCA
>CAZZLA010000003.1:0-11207 GCA_964655035.1 uncultured Candidatus Bathyarchaeia archaeon
CATGATTCTGCTGGAACAAAGAAAAAACGAGCCCAGCAAAGGCAAATGGAGCGTACCAGGCGGCTTGGTGGAGCTGGGTGAAAGCCTGGAGGCTGCGGTTGTCCGCGAAGTGAAGGAAGAGACAGGCTTGGACGTGTATGAGCCTCGGCTTGTTGACGCAGTAAATTACGTTAGCTACGGTGAAAGAGGCGCCGTTATGTACCATTACGTGATTGTAGATTATCTGGTAACCGTGAGAAGCGGCAAGCCTAAGGCGGCAAGCGACGCGGCTGCTTTGAAGTGGGTACCCTTCAACGAGTTGGAAGAATACGATTTAACAGAGTCTTTCCGCCAGTTCTTTGAGCGAAACCGGGCGAAGCTGGAGAACCCTAGTTTTTATCTTTGAAGAACAGCCGTGTTTCTCCCATGGTTTTGACGTCCAACGTTCTGACTCGGGCGACTATCGGGAAATCCCGCACGACTTTTCCTAAAGTGAGGCAGTGATGCAGCGGCAGATCCCTTGCGATAGACCGGACGGTTTCGGCGTCTACACGGGCGGCACGGCTTACAACGTCCAGGTCGTGTTCATTGGTGAAGTTGAAGAGGAAGATGTTGTCTGCTTGGCGGTAGATGCTTTCGCGGATGGTGTCAGGCTGGTTTGTTATGAACGTGGTGAATATGCCGAAGTGGCGCATGCGAGTGACGATGTCGTCCCAGTAGGTTTCGCGAAGGTACAGGTGTGCTTCCTCAGCAAACAGGAAAACGGCTTTGAGTTTCCAACTTTGCAGGGAATCAACGAGTTTCCCGAGGACGTATTCGACTAGTATTTGGCGGTCGATGGTGCTTGTGTTTCGGAGGTTTATGACTATGGCGCCGCCTTCTTCCTTAGATTTCAGCAGACTCTCTTCGAGGAGGGTAGCTTCTGCGAGATTGTCTGTGAAAAAACCTGAGTTAACTATGGCGTGGTAGCGTGACGTTAGCGCGTCGCGCACGTGCTGGTTACAGTTCAGGTTTCGTATGGCTTCGCCTAACGCGGAAAGCGTCAAGTCGCCTTGGTCTTTCAGTGTTTTCCAGATGCGTCTGAATTCGCGGGCGCTTGTGCCGGGTAGGTGTAACGCGTGGATTAGTATGCCCATCACCACGTTCAGGTGCAGTTGTTTAAGGGCTACTTTGAAGTTTTGCGATGGTGTTAACGCGTGGATTTTGTGGTAGTGCAGATTTCTTTTTCCGTCCGCCGTCATCCCTATGCTGGAGTATTCGCCGTTTAAGTCGAAGATTACGACGGTTGCCTTGTAGCCTATGAGACTCACCATCAAAAGCTTCGACAAATGTGATTTGCCGCATTCTTTTTTGCCGGTTATGATGTTTAGTCTGCCGTCCAGTGACGCGGCGTCTATGGTCAGGAGCGAGGAGTCTTTGGTGCCTCCGAGGATTATGGGGCGGGTTCCCTCAACGTTGGCGAGCTTCATCAGCATAGGAACGGATAGTTTACGGATGGTGGATTGCGAGCGGCTGGGTAGCCAGCTGCTGCTGGGGCTAATCATCTCGTTTTCAAGCGTCGCCCTTATTTTACAGACGAGCAGGCTGGCGTCTTGGATGTACGTGATGTGTGGGGCGATTTCCAGCGGGTCGATGTCTTCGCCTTGGATGGGCACGCCGCCGTCCGGAAGCGTGCGCAGCAACTCTTCAAGTACGCCTGGGATGCTTGCGAACTGCACGTCAATTACCTGGGCGATTAGGGCTTTTCTTGCGTCTGGGTCTTCAACGAGCAGGTAGTCGCCTTTTTCGGCGTTTTCGTTTGAGAAGCTTAGGATCTGGAGGATGGTGCCTTCTTTTTTGTAGAGTTTCATGAGTAGATTTCTCCTTTGCCGAACGGACCAAACAGCAGCTTGTGCATGTCTGGTCGGTTGATTATTTGGATGCCGTGCTTGCGAGTGATGAAGTGTTTGATGGCTAAGACTTCGTTGGCGGTGAAAGTGCACAGAATGTGCGATAGCCGCAGGGTTTCAGGGTAGCCTTGCATGTAGAGGTCGTTGCCTAAAAGTTTCTCAATCGCTGTCATCCTTTGCTGCAGAGGGGTTTCTCTGTCGATGTCCAAGCGGAAAGCGTACTTTGCTTTGTTCAGTCTTGCCACGTAAACGTCGCCTAGCGGAATCATGGGTGACTTGAAACGTAAGCCTGTGGTTTCCAAAAGGTACGGCGGCTCGTGTTTGGGTAGCTGTTCGGTTATGAGGTAGCCGTTGACTCGGAGGCTGGTCATTTTAGAAAACGCCAGTACAATGTTCTTGTTTTTTCTGGCGAGGCTGAGAATTTCTTTCATGCGTTGCACGGGGGTGTCGAAGGTTCCCGAGGTTAGGGAACCATCGAACAGGATTAACCCGTGGCTTACGGTTTTCGCTAGTATGATTTGGAGCCATCGTTCGAGGAGGCTGGCGAGGCGGGTGGGCATCTGCGTGAGATGCGGCGATGCTGAGCGGTTGCTGTTGTAGTAGGTGTTGAAGTAGGCTTTTTCAAGCGTGTTGTAGACTTCGTTTTTGTTTTCTTCTGTTATGTGGAATATGAATGGTCCGAGGCGGGTGTAGTGATATCGTCTGCTTTGTTTCCAGGTTGTTGCGCCTCGGATGGCGATTATGATGCCTGTGGCGGTTTCGCCGATTTTTATGGTTGAAGTGTCTACTGCGGCGATTGTTGTTTCTTGGTGGTTGGCTTTCAAGGTGATTGGTGTGTGGTTCAGTCGCAGGTGTGATGGGTGCTGCTCGTAGGTGTTGTATTGTTGAAAGGGTTGTTGGTTTAGTTGAAAGCGTTGGGGTTGTACTTGTTTTAGGGATCGGATGCTTTGTTCTAGAAAGCGTTGGGGTAATGTTGTGTCGATGGTTGGTTGTGGAAAATTATATTTGGGGGTTGTTGTTATTGTGTATTGTTCAATCACCAAGATTCACCAATAGCCAATATGGAATTGGTGGAAATATTTAAATGTTGTGCATGTACATCTTGCACAATACAATAAACAACAGGTGACGAGTTGACAGAAAAACCGCAAAGCCCACCAATAAAAGTAAAGATGAAAATTGGCGAATTAGAAATAGAAATAGAATCACAAGAAGACCAGCTGCAATCCGCCGTCGACAAGATTCTCTCCACCGTAACCGAAAAACTCAAAGACACGCGCCTATCCACAGTCGCCGAAAGACCCGCACCACCGCCCCGAGCCGAAACATGCAAAGGCGTGATTCAGAAACTCTGGGAAGAAAACTGGTTCGCCCACCCCCGAGGCTTAAGCGAAGTCCACAGTGAAATGGCGCGACGAGGCTTCCACTACGACCGTACAGCCGTTGCTCACGCGCTGATAGATTTGGTAAAAGACGGAATACTCACTCGCGAGGGTAAGCCGCGAAGGTACCAGTACGCTCAAAAACGACCGCCACCCTAGTACCTTGTTTCGTGTGGCATAATTTGAATGGAGGAGGATTGGGATTGGATGTTAGAACTTTCAGTGTAGGCAGAAACTTTTTGGTGCGTGTTGAGCATGATTCGGATTTTGTTGTTTTCTTGACGAGCGTGGCGCGGGAGCAGGGAATAGCAGCGGCGACATTTACGGCTGTAGGCGCTTTAAAGGAGGCGAAATTGGGGTTCTATGACCAAGAGCGGCATGTGTACGTGGCGACTTTGCTTGCGGGTCCGCAGGAAATTGCCAGTTGCGTGGGCAACGTTTCCATTAAGGAGGGGGCGCCGTTTGTTCATGCGCACGCAGTTTTGGCTGACAGGTTGGGGGTTGTTCGGGCGGGGCATCTGCTTGCGGGCAGGGTTTTTGCCGCTGAGGTGCATTTGGTTGAGTTGGTGGGCGAGAAAGTTGAGCGGAAGAATGATGCAGTGACGGGATTGTCGCTTTGGGCCATCTAGTTCTGTTTACTGTTCGATTGACGCAGCTACGGCGTTAAAAAGAAAATTGACTGGACACAAACGCTCATTTAATTCGCATTATTTTCCCGTCTTTTTGTTGTGTTTCTTCTTTTTTTGCTTGTTCTTTTTTGCTAATGAAGGCATGCACGTGTCCCCTTGACCTAAGCTTGCAATGGATGTTTATGTTGTGGGCTCCTTTAAAGCTTGATGGCTTGGACTGGAAAGGTTACGGAAAAGGCGGGTTTTCAGGGTGGTTTCCCAAGTTTTTGATTTTAAGCGTAGCTTATTTGGCTGGGGACTTTGTTATGGGGCTTCCGTCGATGTAGGCGCATCTGATGCCGTATTTTCTGGCGCATTTCAGGCACAGGTTGGGGTCGCAGAGCGTGGTGGACAGGTATTTTTCTCCGCCGTCCGGGGCTATGGCGACCATGACGCCATTTGGGGTTTCCTCGGCTTTTTTCATGGCGGTGTGGAATATGGCGCCTGAGCTGGGTCCTACGAATATTCCTTCTTGGAGCGCGAGGAGTCGTGCGGCTTCTTCGGCTTGCTTGGGGTGGACTTTGTGGATTTCGTCTACGAGGTTTTTGTTCCAGATGGCGGGGACGTATTGGGTTTCGAGGTTCTTTAAGCCTTGTATAGAGGTGCCTTTGGCGGGTTCAGCGGCGATTATCTGGATGTCTGGGTTATATTCCTTTAGTCGGGTGGAGACGCCCATGAGGGTGCCTGTGGTGCCTATGCCGGCTATGAAGTGGGTTACGCGCCCTTGGGTGTCTTGCCAGATTTCTTGGGCTGTGGTTTTGTAGTGTGCGCGCATGTTGGCTTGGTTGGCAAATTGGTTGGGCATGAAGTATTTGTCTGGGCTTTGGTTGGCTATTTTGAGTGCGAGGTCTTCTGCGCCATCCATGCCTTTGTCGGCTTCGCTGAGGATTATCTTGGCGCCTATGGCGTTTAGGATTTGCCTGCGTTCCAAGGTCATGTTTTCGGGCATGACGAGGAAGAGGTTGTAGCCTTTTACGCGGCAGACGAGGGCTAAGCCTATGCCCGTATTCCCGCTTGTGGGTTCGATGACGATTTTGTCTTTGGTGAGTTGCCCGGACTTCTCCGCCTGTTCAATCATGTATTTGGCTATGCGGTCTTTGACTGAGCCGCCGATGTTGAATTTTTCGAGTTTCACGTAGATTTCGAGGTTGGGGTTCTTGTTGAGGCGGTTTATCCGTACCATGGGGGTGTTGCCGATTAAATCTAGGATGCTGTTGGCTATCATGTGGAATCGTAGAAGTGAATGTTGCCGCATAGGTAAATCGTTTTCTGTTCTGTGAGCTTGCTGGCTGGTTTGACAAGTGAATTTTTATAGCTACAACTGCATAATTGCTTATTATGCCGACGGCGCTGACTCTTGAAACGTTCTTGAGCTTGCTGTTAGCGGTGGCGTTAGGCGCCATCGTAGGCATAGAGCGGGAAAGGACTCACAAGCCTGCGGGATTGCGCACGCACATGCTTGTTTCGGTGGGCGCGTGCCTGTTCACCGTGGTTTCCATCGGGTTCAGCTTTGACCCTGCGCGGATAGCCGCCGGCATAGTGGCTGGAATCGGGTTCATAGGCGCGGGAACCATCTGGGCGGAAAAAGACAAGTTGCAGGGCATAACCACCGCCGCAAGCCTCTGGGCAACCGCAGCCATCGGGTTAACCGCTGGAATAGGCGATTACCCTCTGGCAATTGTGGTGACGGTTCTTGTTTTCATCATTCTGGCGTCGAACAGCCTTCTGAGAAGAGTAGGACTCGAAAAAGACTAAACTACCAATTTTTTGATTAAATATTAATCCAACCAACCTTTTGCGTCCGATGGCTTGATTTGGAAATGAGGCGGTGCGTCATAAGGCAAGGGTGGAGCACGTGATCTTTTGAGGTGAAAGGCATGTCTTAGGTTAGTTTTCTGCTTGATGGCTTGCAAAAAGGGTTTGAAAAGGCGTGAAAGCACGTATGAGTACGTAGTACCTAATAGTAATAGGGTACATAGTACGTACCTCTTTTTCTGGTTTCAGCAGGGAAAAAGCGTTTTTAGAGCTAAAAATAGGGCTTGCAAAGCGTATGCGAGGTCGTGAAGAGGGTAGAAAAAGGGATTTAAGCGATAATGTATAGAGGAAAATCATAGAACAAAACGCCTGATATAAACTGGATACCAAAAACCAAATTTACGCTGTAACAGCAGATGAATGCTTTGGATGGAACGTTCGAGAGCATGAGTAATATAGCTGGAGTCGAAGTGGTTGAGATTTAGCGCGCGCGCTCCCAAACTTACTTCCTCATCGAATTTTCATTTGGCAAAAACTGCTTATACACCGGATGACCCTTAAACCGCAAAGTCGTCTCAGACCGCTCCACCGTACCACTCGGCAACCGCATACAAATCGAACACACAACCGCACCATTCGAAATCAAACGCACCCCATCCAAGAGTTCACCCTTCGTAACCCCCGAAGCAGCAAAAACCAGCTCCTCCCCCTTCGACAACTCATCCTGAGAATAAGTTTTATCGACATCAACCCCAACCAACTCCAACCGCTCCAACCTCTGCGCATCATCCTTCTTATCCCGCCAAACCTTCACAAGCATAGTCCCACCCAAACACTTCACCGCCGTCGCCGCAATCGTAGCTTCCGGACCCGCACCAGCACCCAACAACAAATCAACACCAGACTGAGGAATACAAGCAACAACCGCCCCCGCAATATCACCATCCGGAATCAAAATAATGCGCACCCCAAGCCTCCGAAGCGTCTTCAACATCTCCATATGCCTTTCACGCTCCAACATTATCACCGTCAAATTCTCCAAAGGCAAATTTTTCGCCCGCGCCACCGTGCGAACGATCTCTTCCGTGGGCATATCCATAGAAATCTTACCGATGGAATTGCAGTCTGTTGCAACTTTTAAGTAATACCCATCATCAGGAAGCACCTGGAGGCATCCCGCAGGGGCACAAGCTAAAGCCGAAATGGCATCTTTTCTGCCCTTGGAAGCTGCCGTCGTGCCGTCTACAGGATCTATCACAAACTCAACTTTGGGTCCTCTACCTCTGCCCACTTTTTCCCTGGTCGTAAACGCCGGTGCATGGTCTTTTGGGCCTTCGCAGCAGATGACTTCCCCGTCTAGGTCTGTTTGAGCCAAAATGGCTCTTGAAAACTCCACAGCCTTTGCGTCAATCAAGTCGCAGTTTCCTTGACCGACATGAAGTGCGGCGCCCACTGCTCCGGCAACTGTGATTCGTGTTAGTGAGGGAGCTAATGCTCTTAGTGTAACCATAGTGTTTTTCTCCATGATAGCTTGTGCTTGTTTATTTAAATGGTTTCTACTAATTAAAAGGTGTGCATTCTTGAGTCACAAATGTGAGGATAGAGCGGTGTTAAGTGACGCCAAGCCAGACTCCTACGGATTGCCCGAAATAGACTAGGATGGCGAAGATGATGAGTCGGGGTATGAAGCTTAACGCTAGGAAGGTGGCTATACGCGTTTTTAAGAATCCGCAGATGAACGAGAGAAACTCGACGGGCAAAACTGGGATTAACCCGAATATTGTGTAGATTATCCAGCCCCACTTGTTCCAGGCGTATGTCATTTCTTCGAGGTGTTTCGTGGATATTCTTTTTTTGACGTAGGGTCTTCCAAGGCGGTATGCCAAGGCGTAGTTGACTGTCATGCCTATTGTGAAGCCTATGGTGGCTACAAGTATTAACAGAACAGGGTTTACGCCGAAAAGCGCTGCTGCTACCACTAATGCGGGGCTTCCTAACGGAATGATTGTTCCCGCGGCGATGGTTGCGAGGAAAATTCCTGCGAGTCCGTAATTCAAGAAAAAGACTTCCATGTCGGAGAAAAGCGGTATCCCTGCGACGTTGAAGGCTTTCAGAAGCCAGATTAAGATTAATGCAGCTATTACTGCGATGAGGGCAAGCAATATTGAGGAGCGCATCCATGACGCCTTAAGCAAGCTTTTTGGAGCTTCACTTGCTGTTTGGCTTCTTTTTGCCATCGCAACCACACTGGTGAACATAAAAAAAGCTTGAGTTGCTAAAAAGCATTTGTGAACTGAAAAAATCTACGATAGTTACGCTTTATTTCGAGTCCTCGGTGTTTTCTTTCAGAGACTCTTGCAGTGTCTTATGGCATTTGCTGCACTCGAGCATTGTGTTTCCGCATGATGGGCAGAACAGTTCTTTTTCAAGCAGGTTTTTCAGAATATCTGAAAGCGCCAGCTTATTCTGTTCGGAACGTGTATCGTTGACTATAGCGTTGGTTGCTGCGTTTTTCGCAGTGTCTTCTTGGGGTGTTTGCTCAGCTCCTTTCTCAACTGCAACCACTTCGCTGTAAACTTTGGAGATGCTTGCTTTTCCTTTGCGCAGTTGCTGCTTGTCCTCTTCGCTTGCCTTTTCCAGGATTTTTTTGCCCCTTTCGAAGGTTCGCGTTGAAACGCCCACTTTTTTCGCGACCGCGGCTGTGGCTTTGCCCTTGAACGCGGCCTTAGCGTCATCTGGCGCTAACCCCACCTGCGTGTTTCGCCCGTTTTTGCCTCCTGCAGCTTGGCGTTTTTTTGCTAACTCTTTTTCTATCTCCAGCAAGGGCACGCCTAATTCTACAAGCTGGAAGTTGTTCAGGTGACGGCGTCGTAGATTTGCTTCTATAACGAACTTTTTTTCTAGCAGTTTATCTTCGAATCTGCGTACTTCAAAATCTGGTTCGATACCTAACTCTAAGCAGGCTCTGAACCTGTGATGTCCATCTAAAACCTCTAGGTTTTCGTTGGCGACAATTGGGTAGTGCTGGCCCTCAGTTTCCATGGATGCCTTAAGTTCAGCGAATTCTTCGTCAGACATTTTGGGCAGCAGTTTTTCGTATTCAGGATTTACGCGCAGGCTCATAACATCGCCAGCCCCTTACTCTACTTTGTTCCAACCATTATTTAAGGCAAAAGCAACTCGGTTATAGGCGCTCTCGGGAGCTACCCCCCTCCCCTTTATATACGTTGAAACTGAGAGAGAACCTGAAGCTCCGAGGTCTGTTTGTGGGTGTTACTTTCGTTTGAAAGTTCGTTTTACGGTTTCCAGTTTTTCGCCTATGATTTGAGCTTCGCTGCTGCCTAGGCCTTTCTCATAGGCTTTGCGTATGTGGTTTATTTCGTAGGGGTTGAAGCCCATAAGCCGGGCGGCGGTTGCGTCTGTGGCAACTACGTCCTTTCCCGCAATTATTAGGTTCATCTGAACTGGCGTGCCGTCCACGGGGCCTTCACCTTCCATGCCTACAAATCCGTCTATGACAGTGAATGCTGGTTTAAGCACGGTGTTGATGTCGACCACGACTTTGCTTATGCCTTTCATGTGATATTTGCCTTTGAACTTGTCAGGAAGCAAACCGAACATGTTTTTCATTCCTAAAGTTACGGTGGTGTTACGGTGTGTCTTGAGCTTCGCCGCGCTTATAACTGCGGATTCCGTGACCAGCCGCGGCACAATTATGCTTTGTAGCGCTTCGCCGTTTGGAATGTCAAGCTTGACTTTGTCTTTAACGTGCCTGAGATTGAGCCATTCGACGCCGTTGCGATTGCACATTTCTTTCATGCCTGTTTTTTCGAAAGCTTTGTCAGCATTAGTAATTGTCGCGTCTGACTCCACAACATAGACTTTAACGGGTAAATCCTCAAGTTTTTTGATTATGGCTTCAACTACGATGGGGTCTGTGGTGGCGCCCGTATCCCATGTCTTATCCGTGATGAAGTTAATTTTGATAAGAACCTTATCATAACCCACGAGCGCTTGTTTGTAGTCAATTAGATCGAGGGCTTTGAAAACCGGCTCGTGACCTCTTTCGCCTTTAACAATAGCCACAATTGGAGACGCTGATTTCATAGACGTGTATCAACGCAACTACGCTTATAAGGAGTTATTGTTCTGCCTTTGCAGCAACAAACGTGCAAGTAGTGCGCAGACCTGCCAAGACCTCCTCAACCCTTTCAGGAAATTCTCCATTAACAATATAACAGTCAACATGTGCGTCTAAAAGCAGTTTAGGCAAGTAACGGTCAACGCTTGTCCGGCGATTTAATTTTAAGAGCCGCTCGGCTGTGAGCCTCTCAATCAACATCGCACCAGAATGTTTCTTAGGGTCACTTGTGAAAACACCGTCTACGTCGGTTACCAAAACCAATTTTTCAGCATGCACCAGATTGGCAACATACGCTGCTATTGAGTCTGAGGTAACATCCCACGAATTCTCCAGCTGGTCTTCCTCAAACATTAGTCGCGATGGCAAAAAAATCGGCGCACCCATAGCCTCTGACAGCTTTTTTGCGTTCTGAAGCCGATGGAAAACACGGGAATTCGGCATGATATCAGACAGCAATAACCCAAACTGATCCATCGCCAGAATCGCCATCTTGTGAGAAACATTACGGGATAGGGCAAAGCGCTTGTCAAAATCCCTCACTACGTCAGCAAATCCGCCTCCCCCCGGCACCACGATAAGTGCGCATTTTTTTGCGAGCTCACCCAGCTTCCGGCATAGCGCTCTCAGCTTTTCTGGGTCTTCGGCTAAACTGCCACCCACTTTTATTACCGCGTCCACTTCACAAGTCTCCCTTCAAGTTTGCTTGCCGCCATCAACGCAACTCCTGCCGCAGGCGACGCCTTAACAACATCGTTTCGCATCAACTTGCCTAAGTCGATAACCTCGTCAACACCGAGGCTTTGCACGGCAGTTCTTGCAAGACAATCTTTGCCGACACCCGTAACCACAACAGGAATTTTCGCAACCGTAAGCGACCTGACTCGAGAATAAACTTGGCTTAGCCCCTCAGCAATCTGCTCAACCTGCCCGCTGTGGACGCACTTTGCGATTTGGACAATTTCCTTTTCAGTAAACATTTCAGTGTCAGCACAAACGACTCTGGCGAGTCGTGCCAATGCTTCACCTATTGTTTTTCCACGTCCATCAGCCGTTTCCGTCGTGTACTCCTCTTCATTAATGTTGCCTAAGACCAGATGGGCATCTGCTGATTGAGCAAACAGCTCCGACGCGAGCCGAGCTGTGCCGTCTCGTAGTGGAACGGAACTCACGATTGCAGCAACGTTCGTTCGCAAACTTCCCGTGTACACAAGCTCTCCGACCATAAGCTTATGCAAATCATTCTTGCCAGCCGCTGAAACACGCCCATCAACCACGGGTATGATGCTAGTGCTCGTGCTTCCAACATCAACTATCACGCACGTCTTGACCAGCCGAGCCACCAGCCAGCCCGTTGCCGCCCAATTCGCAGCCGCCACACTCAACGGTTCTG
>CAZZLA010000003.1:11217-18797 GCA_964655035.1 uncultured Candidatus Bathyarchaeia archaeon
CCTAAGTGTTGCGTCTACGTCTAAAACGAAAACCGGTACGCCCTCGAACGCTTTAGCCGCACACGATAAGACATGGTTGACGCCTTCACGCTTCGTTTGGTAGGCATCAGACAACTCGGCGGTCATGGTTAATCCTACGCCGTCAACTCTCGCGTTGCCGCTTACTTTTTCTTTCAGCGTTGAAAGCACTTCAGCGAGCCTTTCCGGGCTTTTCCAAACAGGAAAATACTCTATGACGGTCTTAACCTCTTTGACTTGACCATCTTCAGTGCGCAGGAAAACTGCTTTGGTGTTGGCGCCTCCGATATCCCAGCCGATAACCTTTGTCACTCTATTTGCCTCTGTTTATAGTGTTGAGGAGGCGCTTTTTAGCTTCACTGAACCTGGACTTTGCCTCGTTTATTGTGGCGCCATGAGATGCAATTAGCGCCGAAGCGGCATCGTTCTCTGAAATGGGGAAAGGCGGAGAAACAACATCGTTCATCCCGTAAGTCTTCTGGAGATCATCAACCTGTGGGTTAGCCGCCTCTAACTTCGAAAAATATGAGTAACCACAACCTTCGATATACGTTGGAAGTTCGTGTTTCAAAACAGCGTTTATGATGGCTTGGGCAGGATTGAAGTTGGCAACTGTCCTTAATCCGACATAGGATGTGGTCAATCTTGGGTTAACCTCTACAGCCACAGCTTCATTTTCAGTAAGGACAAAGTCAATGCCAACGTACCCTCGTAGGTCTGGGAACGATTTAACGATCTTTTCCGCCGCTTCAAACGCTTCAGTCTGAAGAGGATTGTCAAAAGGAACCGAGCCGCCGCGGTAACTTGAATATGCTTTTGGCGTTTCAATCGTAACGTCTTGGCGGTTCAAGCTGACGGGCACGACTTTGCTGCCTGTGGATAAGAAGCTTACGCTTGCGGCGGCGCCGGTGATTGATTCTTGAACCAAAAACTGCTTGCCGCGCGACTCCTTCTTAATCTTGGCAACCGCGCCCGCCACTTGGTCCTCGTTTCTGACAACGCTCAATCCGCAACAGCTAACGCCGTCTGAAGGCTTGAATATTAATGGAAAATGCAAACTTCCTCGGATAGCTCGCTTGATTTCCGATACATTATCAAGTACGCTAAACGTTAGGGTCTCAGGCGAAGTTATCCCACGTTTTTTCAAAAAATCGTAGAAGCCTGCCTTATCGGACACTTTTTCTATGGCGCTAGCTGAGCAATTCAACGGCGCAGCGCTCGTCTGTTCAACAAGTTCCACAAGCGACCGCAACACGCCATCCGTTTCTGGCGCAATCACGTAAACAGCATCAGCCCCATCCGAAATTTTCTGGAGGATCACTTGAGCTTCTTTTGAAGAAGAAACAGGCAATACGCAATCAGCTTCGATTGGAGGATTCAACCTTGCAATATGCGAATCAAGCGTGGTAGTAACGTCGTGTCCAGCGGCTTTAAAATCCGCAATTAGGGTTCTCAGCATGCCGAAACCTTCGCTTAAAACGCCGGGCGGAATATGCTCAGCAGCAAAGCCGCCTCCGGAAACATGCTCGTAAACCAGAACTCGCAAACGCGCTTCTCACCAATCTTCGATGAGAACGCCTTTGTCTTAAAGCTTTTCTGCGCGTTTAACGACTCCAACGAGTTCGCGCACTTTTTCCCTGGTGATTTGACCGTTAACTCTGTCGCTTAGGGTGCAGGCGGCACCTCTCACTCCCGCCACGTCAGCGCCTAAAGCATAAACCGCAGGCAAATCCTCCTTCTGCAGCGAACCAGCCAACGCGGCTTTCAAATTGTAATCGTGCGCTTCGTCCACAAAGTGCCGAAGCTGAGGCTTTGTGAGAAAGGTGAAGATGCTTTTCCCGTCTTTAATTGCCGTGTCGATCATAGCTATGTCCGCTTGGGCGTCGTGAGCTATTTTGGGAACGAGTAAAGCGTCAACCGTGCTTACCCTAAAGGCGTCAGCGTATCCCGAGGCAACCACTTTAATAGAAGGATTATAGTCTTTCGCGGCTTTGGCAACACTCTGCATCATGTACGCCGCTTCCTCAAGCGTTTTTAACCCATAAAGCCCTGCTTTGACGTAGTTGACGCCTATGGTCGCCGCGCCTAAAGCAGCCAGCGCCATGGAACCAGGCAGGTTGGGCGCTTCGCCAATGGTGCAACTTACTTCAATGTTTGCAGGGGCGATTTGCCTGACTCGCTTTATCACCCAGGGGAAATTTGCGCCCAGTGGACCTTCCTTCGGGTTCTTGACATCTATTATGTCTGCGCCGCCAGCTATGGCTTCCAAGGCTTCGGTTTCGTTTTTCGGGCTGATTAACAGTTTCAATTGTGTTCATATTGATGCGGAATTTCTACAGCTTTAAAGTTTTTGTTAGAAAAAAGGACTAATGCGTTCATAGTGTAACATGCGTAAAATTTTTATCGGCAAGCAATAATGGAAAGGACAGAGGATAGCATGGTGAAGGTCATACCGGTCGTTGACGTTCTCGGGGGCGTCGTGTTTCATGCAGTAAGAGGGAGAAGAAGGGAATACCAGCCGCTTAAGAGCGTTCTATGCGCGTCTACAGATCCAGTGGAGGTTGCAGCGGCGCTGAAAGCTCTTGGTTTTGGTAGGCTTTATGTTGCGGATTTGGATGCTATTACGGGGGGTTGCCCGAATTTTTCTTTTTTCAAGAAGGTCGCAGCTGAGACGGGTCTTGAGTTGATGGTTGACGCGGGCGTAACGAGCCTTGAAGCAGCGGAAGAATTGCTTAACAGTGGGGTTTCAAAGGTTATTATCGGGACAGAAACACTGTTGAGTACAAGCTTCGTGGCTGATGCGGTTGCCTCTTTCGGAAGCGAAAAGCTCATGGTTAGCTTAGATTTGATGGGTGACCGAGTGCTTAGCAAGTCTGAGGCTGACACGCCTGTGGAGCCTATAGCGCTTTTGCATGAGTTTCAGGACATAGGCGTTTCCCAGATTATCGTGTTGGATTTGGCGAAAGTGGGCAGCGGCGAAGGAATCAACAAGCCTTTTTTGAAAGATATTCTTAGGGAAATTGAGGCTGAGATTTTCGTTGGTGGAGGCGTGCAGGGCATCAAGGATTTGCTGGAGTTGAAAGACCTAGGCGTGTTCGGGGTTTTGGTGGCTACTGCGCTGCACTCAGGAAAGATTTCGCCTGAAGAACTGAAGCAAGCTGGATTGCTTTAGTTAAATCCGAATCTTGGAACCAACAAACTATTTTGAAGCTTGCTGGATAGCACTCCAAAATTTTTTTCACTTTTAGTTTGTTGGATAAATCACTCAACAACAATTTGGATTACTGTTTCTGAAAAGTTTGTTCAGCCCTTGTTAAACAAACTATTCCTCCTAGCTGGGTCAGGCGCTTACCCGCTGGCGATTCAGCGGTTACTATTCGTGTTTTTACTTTTTTGTTTTTCGAAATCTGCATTAGTCTGTGTACCCTGTTTTTTTGGGGGCTGCCTGCAAGGTACTTGTCGGTGAGCAGCAGATATTCAGGTTTTGGCTTGCTTGGACTCTGCCGTTTTAAAATCAAGTTTTCTGCTTCTTCTAGTGAAAACATTACAGCGCTGTTCTGGTTGGCTGTATTGAGGCGCTTTTCCAGAATTTCGATGAGGTTTTCGGTTTCTTCTGCGGTGGTTTCAGAAATTAGGTTGTGAAATTCAGGGGTTCTCGTCAGCGTGGCTACTTGGGGTGGCGTGCTTGCAGACCCTGTTATGGGGGAGAAGGCAATTTTGTTTGGGCCTTGAGTGAGCCACGTGTGATGTCCGCGAACGTGGTTGATGAATTCTTGGGCGTGATTGGTTCTTGATTGAGATGCGAGGATTACACTGTGTACGCCTTCTTTTAGTGTGGGTCTTAGTGCATTGATGAGTGTTTCGTGAAAATTGTAAAGGGCTTTGGGGTTGTTGCGTGGTCCGTTGATGCGAACGGTGTTTCCGGGCTTAGCAACTTTGCTGAAGATTTTCCATAGGGATGCCTTGTTTTCTTCTAAACCGATGAGTATTGCGACGGGATAGCCGCGTTTGTACTTCAACGAAGTTCACTTCTGGCTTTGCGGATTTAAGTGTGGTGTCCGCTATATAGGTTGGTGGTGCTTTCTTGTTCTTTCTTGTTGGGGGTTCTGTTCTGTTTTCGAGATATATCGGTTTAGGGAATAGTGATTATATTATTTATTAATACATTAGACATGTCGAGGTGCAAAGTAATGTTTGACATATTCAAAAAACTGGACGATGACCAGAACAACGGAGAGCTAAACACTGAAGAACCATACGATAACATTGAAGAAAAAGTCATAGTTGAAGATAGCATCAAAGAAGAAAGCCCAAGCGAAGAAACTACCACTCAAGAGCCATACCAAACCGAAGAAGAGAAAATTCCAGCCATGCTGGAAGAACTAAGCGGCGAAGAACAAGCATTGTTAGCTGAGAGGGCGCAACTAGTGAACATGGAAGAAACTCTCAGGCAAAGAATCAGAGAAGAAATCAACATCAGACGGAGCAAAATAGAGAACTTGAAGCAGGAGATTCCAGAACTGAAGCAGCGATGCGAAGCCCTGGCAAAAGCGTTAGACATACCAGTCCAGAAATAGCCAATCTGATTTCCAACCTTTTTCGCAGTTAATTCAGTGCAGTCTCCACTTTTTGTTTATTCTTCAGAAAAAACGTCACATTTAAAAATGGCGCAGACGCGTTTTTTAAAGACCCATTATGATAGAAGTCGATGATAAAGGTGGCCTTGAGAGCCAACTGAAGAAGAACAAGAGAGTTCTAGCGTTGTTTTACGGTTCTTGGTGCCCTTTCTGCAGAAGTTTTCTTCCAGTTTTTGACAGGAACGCTGCAAAGCAGAGTTTTTTTAACTTCGCTATCCGAGTGAAAGTAGACGATTATGACAATCCTTTATGGGATGAATTTTGCATTGAAGCTGTTCCCACGGTCATATTTTTCGAAGAGGGAAAGGTTTGCAGGAGACTTGACGGCAGGCTGGGTCAAGGATTAAGCGAAAAGCAGCTTAATGAATGGTTAGAAAGAATTTAGGAATTTTCCTAGCGACATAGCAGATCTTTAGTTACAGAGAGGAATTTTGAGGTAGCTCCAGCACTAACAGTAATTATACATCGGTAAATCCATCTTTTTCGATGCGACTTCTCATATGTTTGTTAAACTGAGAGCACGTTTAATTGTGATTCATTTTTGGGATTCATAAGAGTTATTAGAATAAATCTTGACAAAATTGTAGAGGCGTTGGTCTTGACTGAAACGGTTAATGCTGAACCGGTTGTAATATCAGCTGATGCTCCTTCAATAAACGAAAACATCGTTAAAAGGAAAACTATTGTTTATGAGGCACATATTGATCCCACGGTGATAAGGGTTTCCGGTGAAAAACTCAAGAAGCAACTTTTCACTAAGTTTGCCTTTTTCAAGCCTAAATCGGAAGAAATCCAGTTTGTTTCTTTGGACAAGTACTATGAACCTTACATTGTGATAAGTGGAAAATACTTCATCGATTACTTCCGCAAGTGCACTTACATATTCAAAGTTGATAACGGAGTCAAAGAAGTTGTTCTGTTAGACAACAAATTTCTGCCTGAAAATTCCAGGTCAAGCAGAGTTGTCAAGCTGCATGGCGAAGAACGCCTGATTAACCAAGAAAAAGCATTTTTAATTTTAGACCAGAATGGCCGAGATTCTGACGCTGAAAATCTTCCGTCTGCACCTTCTGAGAAGAAACCGGAGAAAGTAATTGAGGAATTCAAGATACAGGAGCTTCCTGAAAGCGCGGATGTTAATTTTATGCGCGAGAGAATAGCTAATCGGCCAAAAGACATGTGCAGGATCGTGGAGGAAATTTTCGACGTAACTGAGCGCTCAGTGATTTACATTCCTAGATACAAACTTTTGTTCAGGAATATGAAGACTGGCGAAGAAAAAGTTTTGGTGCTTGACGGAGTTACGTCAAAAAGAATTTAGC
Organism: uncultured Candidatus Bathyarchaeia archaeon; assembly: GCA_964655035.1. Lineage (GTDB taxonomy): Archaea > Thermoproteota > Bathyarchaeia > Bathyarchaeales > Bathycorpusculaceae > SG8-32-3. Next base: position 17,195 of record CAZZLA010000003.1, read on the forward strand.
TACGCGTAGATAAGCATTGAAGTAATTTTCACGTTCTATTTTTAGTGAGTTCGTTAAGAGCGGGTATTCTGATTCAGGATAATAAAAAGATGAAATCAAGTTGATGTGATATTTAATCGCCATTGTTGTTTCCGCAGCGCGCGCTATAGCCCCCTCATTTAAAGCGTAAACAGCGACTCGAATAGACCTCCTCTATCTTTTCTGCATAGAACCTCTATTAGGATCCTAAAATGCTCCAAATATGACGGGCGGGCAAAGTGATGTTGGCATTTTGCGGAACCAGTTCATGAAACCGTAGCTATTTCAACTTCTTTCTTCAGTTTTCGCCTTCGATTCATGAACATAAGAAATATGGCTATAAGCGCCAAACCTCCTAAGAGCAGAAGACGCTCAAGATTAAACGTTGGCAGGAGGAATCGCATCAAGAAATACACAATTAATGCTGAAACAGCAACAAGGGTAGCTGCATCACTCAGATTCATGTTTGCTCGCCCTTTAGCTCTGGACACATTTCTTATAACATTTACCTCTAACGCCTCTCAGAAAATCAAAATAATCGCCGTTTCTATACTATTGGAAGGTGTGTTAAATTGAAAGAATGGAAATGCATTTTGGTGGGTCACCACGACAACCTCGGAAAAGTGATTGAAGAATGGGAAAAGGCGGGTTGGCGCCTTCATACGTACGCTTGTGCGGGCAACGCTGCGATGGCGTTGGGCACTAACCATTACTTGCTGTTTGAAAAAGGTGAGTGACGCCGACGCCCCCATTTTTTATGTATGATATATTGCGATATTGAAATACGCCTTTTATATCCTGTAACCACTAATACTAATTAATGGGAAGGGGGAGGCTTCACAACGGGGCTTTGCCTTCACCTTTCATCCCTCCTTAAAACCTTTTTGGAAAACGAACAACTTCAAATTCCACGAAACAAATAAAGAAGATGAAACACCCAACAAGTCGAAGTGGAAAAGTTGGCTTATCTACGAAAAGAAAAAGAAACATACGAAATAGACTATTCTATAGCCAAAATTTGGAACGTCCTTCCAAAAGCCCTCGCCAGCCTAAAATGGACCATAGAAGAAATTGACAACAAAGTACACCACGCCAAAGCCAGAACAAAAACAAGCTTCCTGTCATACAGCTCAATACTCACAATCGACGCGGAACCCCTGAACGAGAAAACCACCCGAGTTAAAGTAACGGCGGAAACAACGGTCACAACAATCACCTCCATAGCTGATTTTGGACGAACCCAGCACCGCATTGACTTATTCTTTGAGGCTTTAGCGAAACAATTAATTAGCAAAAACCCCACTCAATAACGGGTTATTAACCAGCCTATTTAACGAGCAAGGAACAGAATAAGCCATAGCGCCAAATGCAAAAAAGCCGCCAAAAGGCACGGCGAAAATTAAGGTAAGCAAAAACGGACCATACATAGTCTCAGGCGAAATCCCCATCCAAAAACAAGTAATAATCGCAGACTCCGATGGAACCGCAAACGAATGGCAACCAAGCACCAAATACCCCCCGCAGAAAATTGCCCTGCTTTGCCGCTGCGGACAATCCAAAACCAAGCCGTTTTGCGACAGCAGCC
>CAZZLA010000004.1:0-17688 GCA_964655035.1 uncultured Candidatus Bathyarchaeia archaeon
GCGGCTACTCCAGCCACCTGAGCTGGCGTGCTGGCGCAGATTCTTATACGCTCCTCTTTTTCGATGGTTTCCTTGAGTTCTTTTAATTCGCCGTTTGGCTCGTGGAAATATACGTATCCGACTCGCCACCCGGTCATGAGGTACACTTTTGAGAACCCGTTCAATCCTACCACAGGCAGGTCTTTGGCTATGCTGGCTGTGCTGACGTAGTCTTCAACGTATCTTATTTGGTCGTAAATCTCATCCGATAAAACAAGAAGGTCGTGTTCTCCTGCTATATCCAGCATTTGCTTGACAATTTTTTTTTTGTAAAGCGCGCCCGACGGATTGTTAGGGTTGATTATCACTAACGCACGCGTTTTTTCTGAAATTTTACTTCGCAAATCGTCAATGTCTGGCTGCCAGTTTTCTTCTTCAACTGTTTCGTATGTGATGGGGGTTCCATCGTACGACTTCGAGTAAGAGAGGTACGGTGGATAGGCGGGTCCAGGAACAAGGATTTCGTCGCCCTTCTCTATTAGGGCGGCTATGACCATTCGGATTCCTTCGGAGACGCCAGAGGTGATCAAGACGTTTTCTGCAGGTATGCTTACGCCGTTGACTCGTTTTTCTTTTTCAGCTATTGCCTGTCTTAGTTCGGGTACTCCTTCTGAAGCGGAGTAGCAGTTTTCTCCTGATTGAACCGCCTCAACCATTGCCCGCCGGATGTGAGGAGGCGTGGGAAAATCAAATGCTACAGGATCTCCGATGTTCAGGTAAAAAATTTTTTTACCTGTTTTTGTTATGGGTCCTGCGTTGACTATTACGTCGCGTATGGCGTATTCAATAGCATTTGCGCGCGCAGCGACTTTAACGTTCACCACTTTTAAGGCTCCTGTAGTTAATGCACAGTTGCGACATTCAAAAACATAAAGCTTCCGAAAAAACGCGTTTCTTGAATGAGAAATGGCGTGTTTCATGTTGCGTGGTGAATAGTAAGTCTTAATTGTTCAGTAAACTTTAACTTCCATGTTGCCATAATAGTATACGCTTAGGTTGGGTGAATGTGAGTGTTTGGTTGGACTGGCGTATTTCTTAACGTTGACTTAACCAGAAACAAGGCGGTTGCCGAATCATATGATACCAACATGGCTTTGAATTTCATCGGCGGAAGAGGCTTCGCAGCCAAGATTCTTTGGGACAGGCTAAAACCCGGAATCGACCCGTTATCAATTGAAAACAAACTTATTTTTGCTGCTGGCCCCCTAACGGGTTTCGGCTTGCCGAACAGCGGCAAATTGGTCGTTGCAGCCAAAAGTCCTTTGACGGGTGGCTACGGCGACGGGAACATGGGGACTCAGGCGGCTGTTCAAATGCGCAAGGCTGGCTACGACGCAGTTATCATCGAAGGCAAATCCGAGACGCCTGTTGTTCTTCACATTAAAAACAAAGTCGCCGAGTTCATAGATGCCAAAGATCTATGGGGTTTAAACTCGTTCGAGACCGAGGCTCAATTGAAAACTCTTTACGAGCGCACAGCAGGCATCGTCTCGATTGGTCCAGCAGGAGAAAACCTCGTAAAGTTTGCCACGGTTGTTTCTCAAAAGGGTCGAGCTGGTGGAAGGCCCGGAATTGGTGCGGTGATGGGTTCTAAGAATTTGAAGGCTGTAGTTTTTGAGGGTTACAACGAAATTCCTGCTGCCTACCCGAAGAGCATGAAAGAGCTGAGCGCAGCTGGTTATCGTGAGGTCATGACAAAGCCCAATTACGCTTTTTGGAAGCGACAGGGAACCATTTCTACAGTAGAGTGGAGCCAAGAAAACAGTGCGCTTCCCACTTTTAATTTCCGTGAAGGTGTCTTCGACAAAGCCGACAAGATAGGCGGGTTTGCCATGGAGAAAATCAAAGTCGGTAACCGTGGCTGTCCACAGTGCAACATGACTTGCGGTAACGTGGTTAAAGGCTCTGATAGAAAGGAAGCAGAGCTTGATTACGAAAACATAGTCATGCTGGGGTCGAACATCGGACTGGGCAATCTTAAACAGATTGCGACTTTAAACCGTGTTGCGGATGAACTTGGGTTGGATGCGATTTCGCTGGGGAACGTGCTGGGTTTCGCCATGGAAACTTCTGAAAAAAACCGCGTTCCCAACAAGATTCATTGGGGAAAATTCCAAGAAACCAAGGCGTTGATTGAAGACATTGCTTATCGACGTGGGTTTGGTAATGTTCTTGCTGAGGGGGTTCAAGCAGCCTCTGCCAAAATAGGTCATGGGTCAGAAGATTGGGCTATGCACGTTAAGGGTTTGGAGATAAGCGCTTATGATTGCCATGCTGCGCCTGCTATGGCTTTGTCTTACGCTACAAGCTCCATCGGCGCTCACCACAAGGATGCATGGGTGATCTCTTGGGAGGTCCAGTTCGGACGCAAGGGATACCGTGAAGAAAAAATCAACAAAGTCATAGAGATGCAACGTCTCCGGGGCGGCGTTTTCGAATCTCTCACCGTTTGCCGTTTCCCCTACGCTGAACTCGGTTTCAAGCTTGAATGGTACACGAAATACCTTCACGCGGCAACAGGAAGGGAGTTGCCGTTTAACACGTTGATCTACACCGCTGATAAAATTCTAAACCTGATTCGGGCCTTTTGGATAAGGGAGTACGCGAGCAGCTGGACAAGGGACATGGACGTTCCGCCTATAAGGTGGTTCACGCAGCCTCTAACTGAAGGATCAATGAAAGGCGCTATGCTTGATCCATTGAAATATGATGCCATGCTGAAGAAGTATTACAGGAAGAGAGGCTGGGACGAGAGAGGAATACCGAAGAAGTCTACGCTGAAGAAACTTGGGTTATCAGACGTAGCGAGTCAGCTCGGCAAATATGTTCAATTAACCGATTAGAGCTGCCGGGTTAGTAGGATCTGGCGAAGTACACCATTTCCACCGCTTTCTCTCCACAGTAGACACAGTTAGCTATTGTTTTTTCCTTTTCGAAAGGTCTCAGCCTGATTGTGGCGCCAGTTTCATCCTTTACTTTTTCTTCACATTCCGAGCTGCCGCACCACGGGGCCTTGATAAAGCCGCCTTTGGTTTTGAGTGTTTCCTTGAAGTCAGCGTAGTTCTGCACGGTTGTTGTTTTTTCTTCTAAGGCTGTTTTGGCTTTAGCGTAAAGGTTGGTCTGAATTTCTTCAAGAAGCGGTTCTACGGCTTGCGCCACTGCTTCCATCTTTGCGGTGGTTTTCTGGTAGGTGTCTCTTCGTGCCAAGGTTACCTGCTTCTGTTTGAGGTCTCGGGGGCCAATTTCTATCCTGATGGGCACGCCTTTGAGTTCCCACTCGTTAAATTTCCATCCGGGCGTGTACTCAGGTCTGTCATCTAAGACTACGTTTACGCCTTTCTTTTTGAGTTGTTGGTAGATTTCGTTGGCTTTTGCGGCTATTGCCTCTGAGTCAGCAGCCTTATAGAGTATGGGGATTATTACAACCTGTACTGGGGCGACTTTCGGTGGCAGCACTAAGCCTCGGTCGTCGCCGTGAACCATGACCACGGCGCCTATGAGCCTTGTGGTGATGCCCCATGAGGTTTGCCAGACGTAGTGGTCTTTCTCGTCTTCTCCGATGAATTTTATGTCGAATACCTTGCCGAAGTTCTGGCCCAAGTTGTGGCTGGTTCCCATCTGCAGTGCTTTTCCGTCGGGCATCATGGCTTCCAGAGTGGTCGTGTAGAGGGCTCCAGCGAATTTTTCGCTTTCCGTTTTGACCCCGACTAGCACGGGAATCGCCAAGTAGTTTTCCATCACGTCTCGGTATTCGCCGAGAATGTCCATGACCTCTTTTTCGGCTTCTTCGCTTGTTGCGTGAGCGGTGTGGCCTTCTTGCCATAGGAACTCGCGGGTGCGCAGAAACAGTTTGGTGGCTTTTGTCTCCCACCGCACGATATTGCACCACTGATTGATCTTGATAGGCAGGTCGCGCCAGCTTCTGACCCATTTGGCAAACGTGGCGTACATTATGGTTTCAGAAGTAGGTCTTATGGCGAGTTTTTCTTCCAGCGGAGAACTGCCGCCTTCAGTTACCCAAGCAACTTCGGGTACGAATCCTTCGAAGTGTTCCGCTTCCTTTTTCAGGTAGCCTTCAGGGATGAACATCGGGAAATACACGTTTTTGTGTCCTGTCGCCTTGATTTTCCGGTTGAAAATCTCTTGGATTTTCTCCCATATAGCGTAAGAGTGTTCGCGTATGATCATGCAGCCCTTGACGGGTGCGTAATCCGCCATTCCCGATTTCAGGATTAACTCGGTGTACCATGCGGAGAAGTCTTCGCTTTTCTTTGTGGTTACTCCAGTGTCTGACATAGCCTTTCTCTCCTTCTGTTTTACTCTGGAGGCATATAACCATAACGCAGAGCCTAAATCAAAACAGACGGCGATTGACCTTTTTTGGCGGAAAAGCGGAAGTGAACAAAAAATCTCTGCTTAACGATGGCTTTTTTTGAAGCTTATCTAAATGCTTTTTATTCTCTTTTTCAAATAATCGCCAAAGTTACTCCTTACATTTATGACCGAAAAGCGATTAAGAAAAAGATACCTGATGAATATTTTGAATGGCAAAAGAATTTTTTCATAACAAATAGAGACATTGACGAGAATTACACTAAATATCTTGAGGAGCAAACGATTTGGTACGATGATATAGTCTGCAATAGACATGCGATTAGTCATAATATATCTGTATTTCTGGGTTTCGGTAAAGAACAGATAGAATCTATTCATATCCCTAAAAAAAATACATTTCTTTGAAAATGGAAAACCTATGAAAAAATTGTTGGAGTATATAGAAACTAATTGGGAATCACTTTTCAGCTTCTTAGATTTCTATTCGAAACATTTCTCAAATAGCTCAATATATCCCGATAAATTGGAAGAGTTGGAGAAAATAAACAGACTTATTTCCAAGAACCTCCCTACTCTTTGAAAATGTTTACATTCAGAAAGTCATGAATTTTTTCTGATAATGCGCTATAAAATGCAAATATTCTTATATTTTTGGCTTGACTCTTTTTTAATACGGTTGGGTTGCAGTAGCAAGATTCAGAAATGAGAAATCGTTCTGAGTACTCATGCTTATTCCTAACTGCAGCCTAATCATCTTGAAATTCTGTTACTATTGAGGTAATGAAAGAGAATCATGATTTTGTTGCGGAATAACGCATTAGGCTAGTTTTATGTTTATGTAGAAACAGCACGGTATGAGTATGGTATTTAATAATGAATCTATAGAGGGAGCTATCCGATCAGACGCTCTGCAGATTTCCATGCAGTTTAGTATATATAAGGGGGCTATAGACTGCCCAAGCACTAGAGTACACACGTAACCCTCAACCAATAGCGACTAGCCGCAACCCAAGCTGCAAAGCCAGCAGAACCACATTCGCAAGTTTATTATCTCAGTTTTTTGACTATAATTCACAAGGGTTCGTTTTGGGAGTAAACCTTCGCGGCATCGTTCCGAAAAAGGCGGTTAAGCTAGAGGACTTAAGCGGAAAAACCGTCGCCATAGACGCGTACAACGCGCTTTACCAGTTTCTCGCCATAATCCGCCAGCCAAACGGCACACCCCTGAAAGACAACACCGGAAAAGTCACAAGCCACCTAAGCGGCTTGCTCTACAGAACAAGCAACCTCGCAGAGTTAGGCATCAAACCCATCTACGTTTTTGACGGCGCACCTCCAGTCCTAAAGCTGGAAGAAATTCAGCGACGCCGACAAATCAAAGTGGAAGCCGCAGTCCACTACGAAAAAGCCATAGCAAGAGGCGACACCGCGAAAGCTCGCATGTTTGCACAGGCTACCACAAGCCTAAAAGACTACATGAAACAGGACGCTCATAGACTTCTAGACCTTATGGGACTGCCATGGATTCAGGCTCCCAGCGAAGGCGAAGCCCAAGCCGCGCACATGACACGTCGCGGAGATGCTGATTACTGCGCCAGCCAAGATTACGACAGCCTGCTCTTTGGAGCATCCATGCTGCTTAGGAACGTCACCGTCTCGGGCAGAAGAAAACTTCGCAGCAAAAACATCTACATCGACGTGATTCCCGAATTGGTCGTGCTGGACAGCGTACTAAAAGAGTGCGGAATCACCTACGAACAACTCATCGACGTAGGCATCCTCATCGGAACGGACTTCAACCCAGACGGCATAAAAGGATTAGGACCCAAAACCGCATTAAAACTAGTAAAAGAACACGGCACTCTCGAGAACGCGTTGGTGCACATAAAAAACCCCGAGTTTCCACATCCACCCGAACAAATACGCGAAATATTCCTGCATCCAAAAGTACTTGATGACTACACGCTTGAGTGGAAGGAGCCGAACGTAGAAGGCATCGTGGATTTTCTGGTTAGAGAAAAAGACTTCTCCGAGGCCCGCGTGAGGAAAGCGGTAGAAAAAATGCAGGAAGGCACCAAAGAACTAAAGAGTAAAACCACCCTAGAAAAATGGTTCGGATAACGATTATAATCTTTGTCCGTACTCTCCAGTTAAAGGAACGAAAGCCACTCCACCAAGATTCTCCTGCTTGATTTTTCCATCCGACCCTTTTGTAATTTTCAAAAGATGCTGGAACAGCGAAACGCTGCCAACAGGAATCAGCAAAACACCGTTAAGCTTCAACTGGTCAATCAGAGGCTCAGGCACACTGGGAGCAGCCGCAGTCACCACAACACGCTCATAAGGAGCCTTCTCAGCATAACCCTTAGACCCATCACCACTAACTATTTTCACACGGTCACTATAACCCGCATTCATAATGTTTTTTCTCGCGTTCTTAGCCAAAGCCGGCACAATCTCCACGGTATAAACACACCCCCACTCGCTTCTAGGCTCATCTCCCGGCGCAACTATCTCTGCTATCGTGGCAGAGTGCCAGCCCGAACCCGCCCCAACTTCCAAAACTTTCTGGCCAACCTCCAAATGGAGGGCTTCATTCATTATGGAAACCATGTGTCGCCTAGTCCAGTGCGAAGCTGGAACTATGTGGCGCAGAGATTGTTTGGCCAAAACCTATTGGAAACGGAGTGTCCACGGAACTGTACGACCGCATTTCGGAAGGCAGAAACTTGGCGCGAGGCACCGCGCGCATCGCCTTAATCACCTTAGGCGAGCGTAAAACGCCCTGTTTTACTAAGCTGTAAATGAGTTTTTCCCAGTCTGTCTTTTCCAACTCGAAACACCAGCCCAAATAGTGTAAACGCTCCTTTTTAACATATACTCACTCGAAGAAAGAGAATGTAAAAAGAAGCTATTTCACTGTTACCGATTTCGCTAGGTTCCTCGGCGTATCGGGATTATAACCCTTCTCAAGAGTCATGTAGTAAGCCAAAAGTTGCAAAGGTATCACAAAAGGTATGGGCGACAGAACTTCAGGTATTCCTTTTGGCACCTCAACGTAATCATCCGCAAGCGCCTTAATTTCCTCGTCACCCTCCTCTATAATCGCGACTATCGAAGCACCTCTGGCTTTCATCTCCATAATGTTACCTATCAACGTTTTATGCGTTCCATCCTTGGCGCAGATGAACACCACCGGAAAACCAGGTTCAATCAGGCTAATTGGACCGTGTTTACTTTCCCCCGCTGGAAAAGCTATTGAAGGAATGTAGGCAATCTCCATCAGTTTAAGCCGCCCTTCATAGGCTGTTGCCGTACTTACACCCCGCCCCAAAAAGAAGAACAGCTTTGCATCCTTGTATTTCTTGGCAACCTCCTTGACCTTCTCCTCCTGCGTTTGAATTATCGTCTCAACAATCTCTGGCAGTTTTTCCAACCTCTCCGCAATGAAATCCATCTCATCCTGCGAAATTTTACCCCGCTTCTTTGACAACCTAAGAGCCAGTTGCGCCAGCACGGAAAGCTGAGAAGTAAAAGTTTTCGTGGCTGCCACACCGATTTCTGGACCCGACTGCTGTCCCACGTAAACCCGAGAAACACGCGTCAAAGTTGAGCCGATTACGTTAGTCAAGCCAAGTATGGTTGCAGCCCGTTGCTGAGCACATGTAACGGCGGCTAGTGTATCCGCCGTTTCCCCTGACTGGCTTACCGCCAAAATGGTGCTGTCTATGTTGACTGATTTTCCGTGCTGCTCTAAGAACTCTGAAGCGTAAACAGGGTATGTTGGCAAGAACGCAAGCTTTGAGAACATGTACGACGCAGCCAAGCAAGCGTGATAAGATGTGCCGCATGCGACCAAGTACACCTCACTGGCGCGGTCAAGGAAGGTGGAGATCAAATCAAGATAGTGCTCCTGCATTCTCAGCGTGTTACGAAGAGTCGCAGGCTGCTCATGAATCTCTTTCAGCATAAAGTGCGGGTACCCTTGTTTAACCGCCATTTCAGGCGTCCAATCAACGACCTTCGGCTCTCGCGTAACAACGCTTGAATCCGAGATTTTTCTGATTTCGTAGCCTGCGGCTGAAAGGATTATGAGTTCTCCGTCTTCTACGAAAACCGCTTTGTTGGTTACTTGGAGGAAAGCTGGGATGTCAGATGCGAAGTAGACTCCGTTTTCGCTGACGCCTAAAACCAGGGGGCTTTCGTTTCTGGCGCATATAACTTTGTCTGGCTCTATAGTTGAAATTACCGCAAGAGCGTATGACCCGTCAAGCTTTCTAACAGACTCCATGACGGCAACAGCCAAATCTAACTCTGGGTTTTTTTCGAGTTTCTCCTCGATGAGGTGAGCTATTACTTCTGTGTCTGTTTTTGAGACAAAATTGTGACCGCTGTTTTCCAGTTCAAGTTTTAGCTCAGATAAATTTTCTATGATTCCGTTATGAACCACCATTAAATTTCCCGTGCAATCGGAATGCGGATGCGCGTTAACCTTCAATGGCGCGCCGTGTGTGGCCCATCTCGTATGCCCTATACCAACGTTACCCGGCAAATCATCCAGATTCAAAAGTTTATGAACTTCATCGATTTTTCCCTTATCCTTTTTCACGTAGTTTTTTCCACCTTGGATGGTTGCTATGCCTACGGAATCATATCCGCGATACTCAAGCCTCTTCAGCGACTCGTGAATCAAAGGCGCTGCGTTCCCTTCTTTTAGTATGCAGCCGAAAATTCCACACATTTTTAAGCCTCTTTCTTTCCAATGTTAGGTCTTTGAAGCTTATTCAAGGCTTTCTTTTCTTAATAAGCATTTGTAGAAAAAAACTGTGTACTCTAAAAAAATTTTTTCAGCAGTTTCATTTGACTGCTGCTTTACCGCGGTCTTTTTTAGTCTCGGCGCGTGTTTTCGGTTATACTATAACAAAATTTTTAATAATGGATTGAGTTTTATGACTGGGAGAAATCATTATGGAAAAGAAATTGCTGCTCCAAGACGATGGCAAGACACAGAAAGCAAAAGAAATCAGCATAATGCAGAATCCGCAGAAGCTACAGATGATTTTGGGCAAGCTAAGCTGGAAGATCCTGACTATGCTTTCCGAAAAGGAAATGTATCCTCTGGAAATCGCTCGGCAACTCGGGGTTCATGAACAGAGAGTCTATTATCACATAAGAAAACTGGCGAAGGCAGGAGCCATAGCTGTCCAGAAGGAGGAAAAAAAGAAAGGGGCAACAGCAAAATATTATAGAACAGTCTCCCCCGCCTTTGGCATAGAATTCGCAAAAGGATACAAGACAATTCACGGTTGCTCTCTTTTGAGTATGGACGAGAAAATTCAGTGGTTCTTCCTGGAATTCGTCAATGGAAAAGGCGTTCTGGAAGGAAAAATAGTTGTGGGCAGCCCCACGCCGCACGGGCCTTTCAAAACCAGCGCCAGGGATGGTCATTACGCGGCGCATCTAACGCTTTTTATGGGGCAGTTCGCGAAGATGCCTACGGATTTTGCTATAAAGTTAGACGTGGATGTTAAGGCTGAAAAGGAAGAAAAAGGCAACCTCATTCTGGTCGGCGGTCCGGGAACGAATTTGCTTACAAAGGAAATAAACGAGTATTTACCCATCAGGTTTAATATGCAGTCCAGCAGCCAAGGGTTTTTGCTGGGTGGTTTGTCATCGAATAAGACTTCGCGTGTTTACACTGCCGACTCTGCGGGGCTAATTGCTAAAATCGTGAATCCATGGGATAAAACCAAGCGCATTGTGGTTTTGGCTGGGAATAAGGCTGTAGGAACCAAAGCTTGTGTTTTGGCTTTAACGCATTTTTGGAAGAAAACCCTGCAGGAGTATCGTAATGAAAACACCTTTGCTACTGTTATTCAAGGTTTTGATTTAGATGGAGACGGAAAAGTGGAGTCCGTCGAGGTTTTGGAGTAGAAATGCCTATTTCTAAGGTAAGAGAAGTCGTTTTTGGGTATGGCCACGAGAACGTTCTGGCGGCACATAAGACCACTTTGGAATTCACGAAGGACACGCGTTTGTCAAAAAAAGGAGATTGCATAGTCGCAGTAAATGCGGACAAGGCTTTAGCCGATCTAAGCGCTGAATTTAAGGAAAACCTGCGAAAACCCCATGCGAAACTGACCATATTAATTGAAGCTGACGAGGTCATGGAGCAATTGAATGCTTATGGTTCTCCGCAGCTAGTTCTGACTCATTCCACAGACATTGTTGTGAGGAAAAGCGATTATGTGGACAACCGCACGTTGGCAGTTCACGCTAACAAAGCCGCTCGAGATTTGCCCAGAGACTTGTTGGAAAAACTGAAGAATCCAAAGCAAAAAGTGAAAATTACCCTCGAAGTGTATGTTTAAAGAATTCTAGCGTCCAAAACGACTTGCCACTCGTAGGGTGCAGTTCCGCGGATGGTTTTTGCGGAAAGGAACGTATCCACTTTTCTGCCCGTTTTTTCTACCGCTTCAGAAAAACGCTGTTGTGCATTTTCTAGGGAGTCGGGAAGGCGAATAAATGCGTAATAGTGAACGACGCCGCCTGATGGCTTCACCACTCTGCAAGCCGCGCTGATGAATTCATTGGCTTTTTCAGGCAGATTCATGATTAATCGGTCTGCAACACCAAATAGCCTCTCCTCAATCACTTGTCTTGCATCGCCGAGAATGGGGATAACACGGTTTTCCACTCTGTTAAGTCTGATGTTTCTCTTCAGGTAACTGATTGCTTTAGGGTTTATGTCTACGGCGTAAACTTTTACGTCTGCGTTGTTTTTAGCGATGAGCACTGAGAAAGGGCCAACGCCAGCGAAGAGGTCCACCACGGTTTCGCCTTTCTGAACAAGAGATGCAACTCTGTTGTGTTCATGTGAAAGCCGCGGAGAAAAGTACGCTTTTGTAACGTCAACGTTGTATTGGCACCCGTATTCCATATGGATAGTGTCGGTCTTGTGTTCTCCCGCGATAATTTCGAACTCGCGTAAGCGATAGGTTCCGCTGACTGCGCCGACCTTTGCAAGCACCGTTCGCACGTTCTTATGTATTTCAAGGATGGCTTCGCCGATGAGACTTTTATGGGTTTTAAGCTCAGGCGGATTTTCGATTATCGCTGTGTCTCCGATTATATCCAGCGCTTTGGGCAAGCTAGCCAGCAAATGCGGAGGCAACTGGTTTTCAAGAATTTGGTCAAGTGTTTTTCTTTGCTGCTTTTTTTTGGTGAAAACGCCAGTTTTGAGTTCGAAATCAAACAGCTGTGCCTTCAGTTTTGCCAGTTCGTTTTCGTCTGGATGGCGAGTAAGCGGCACGTAGATATGCTGCGCGTTTCTGTGAATCTCAAGTTCTCGATTGCCTATCCCAAGTTTGTTTGCTAAAACGAGAGCTTTCTCTGCGTAGATTTTCTTTATTTTTAAGCAGAGTGAGATTTCAGACATGCAATCAGCCGCTTTTTTCTATTCTGAAAAGGTTATTCGTTTTTTGAATTTTGAAGCGTACCTTAAGTATCTTTTACGCAAGCCAAACATTCGTCTCCAAATGTTCCGAAACCTTTCTTGTCAAAAAGGTCGAGGTGCCTTCAGCCAAAGCCACATACGGAATAAGCATGTCCGCCAAGTGCACATCCGCTGTGGGTCTAGTGGAAAGCTCCGCATAGAGTTTTTCAGCCGCTTCTTTGCCAACAGCCTCGCTCGCTTTTTTCAGCTCTCCTATCGCGTCTGCACCGATTAGCGTGTCTGTATCGGTTTCAGCCCACAAGGTGATGGAGCTTCCCTTTTGGAAGGGGTTCGATTTGTCATTAACGACTTGAATTTCTGCAGTGTAACCTTTCTCTGAAAGGTATTCGCTTGCCGTTTTTGTTTGGCGTTCGGCAACTTTTCTATCCGCTAGGAACGTGCAAACTGAAAGGCCTTTTACGCTTTTTAGCTTGCCAAAATTGTTTAGCCTGATTGGCTGTAGTGGTTGGGGTGGCTTTACGGTCATGGTTACTTCGCCCATTCCTTTAGGGTAGTAGCCGTATCTGTGCACGTTTATTGCTGCTTCGATGCCCATGTGTTTTAGCGTTGGCAGGAAAACGTTCTGCAGGTAGTTTATGGTGGGTGAGTGGGAAACGTCTGTTCCGCCTTTTGCCACATGCAAGCGCACTGTGTCTTTGGCGAATATGCATATGGGCAGGGTTGCCATCAGAAGCATGGGTATGCTTCCTGCGGTTCCTATTTCAGCCTCGAAGTTTCCGTCGTTCACTTTTCTGGGCGTAAACCAGAGTTCTTTAGAGCCCAGTGAGGCTCCTTTTACTTCTGCATTGCAAAGTCTAGCCGCTGTTAACACGGCTTCCAAATGCTGGGGTTTCAATCCCTGTTGCGGCCTGTTTTGTCTGATGTTGTAGATGTGCAGGGATCCGCCCTTGGCGGCTGCTAGGGCTATTGCGAGTCTTAGGATTGTTCCGCTTCCGCTTTTTTGGCTTCCGTCGATTTCAAACAATTGGACCTCTCCCAAGCAGTATTGTTGAATTTGGGTTTAAATGGAGGCTGCAAATAATTAATAAGCGCCTTGAGTATTTTAGAATTTGAAGGGAAAGTGTGTATGAGCGCCGAAAAAGAGAATCTGGAAAGACTTGTAGAGAGAATTGATGAACTTCTTGTGGTTCTAAGCAAGATCACGGAAGACCTACGAAGCGTGTCGGGATCAGTAAAGTCAGTGTTAGGGTCACAAGTCGCTCAGCCAGCACCTCAAACTCCTGCGGCAGTTTCTCATAAAATTTACGAAAACAAATCCGTGGAGGATGTCCGGGTGGCGTTTCCAGAAGATTTAGAAGCCCTGCTTAATTTCCAAGAGAAAGACGACTACATAATGGTGAAGCCTCGGCAGTTTCTAGGGTCTGAAAACTTCGCAAAAATCGCCTCTGCAGTGCGCGGCATGGGCGGAGAATACATAAGCTCTGGAAAAGACTCACATTTCAGGGTGCCCAAGAAAGCTTAGCTGTACTTCATTTTGAAGCTTTCAAATTCTCCTGTGTAGTTTTCCCATGTGAGGTCAACGTTTGTAACTCCTGCGCTTGATGGCCCGTGTTTGCAGAATTCTATCAGTTTTTGCACCGCTTCTTTTTCGCCTTCAAACACTGCTTCCACCCTGCCGTCTGGCAAATTACGAATCCACCCTTTCACGTCATAGCGGTCAGCGATATGCTTAGTTGCTGACCTGAAAAATACGCCTTGCACTCTGCCTGCCACGAAAACGTGAGCTCGGGTTTTCATATTTTTCGCCTCTCCAGATTCATCAACTTGTAACATGAATTTGACGTTTTTTGCGGTTTAAGAACTTTCACTTTAACACCACTCTCTGCTGCGTGGGTGGGTCGTTTGCGCACGCGTTTTAAAAGCGTTTTTCAGCTGTCCAATTATTGGTGAACATGAGTGTTAAAAAACAATTCTGGGAAGCTGCTAGTGTACGCGTCAACAGATGTTCCTCGCAAGAAACGTTTGGCTTCGGTTAGGACTGCGACGGAGGAAACGGCTAAGCTTTTGAATTTGGATTTTGAGGTTGTTAGGTTTAGAAACAGCTGTTCACATATTTATGTTTACTACGAGTGCGGTGACGGGGATGAGCCTATTCCGCTTTACTGTGATGAAGGCAAAGCGGGTGACCTGCAGGAAATCTGTGAAACCTTGCGGAAAATGGTGTTTGTGTTGTCTTTTCACCCTAAGCATTCAGCGCTGAAGCAAGTGCGCGGTGCCATCATGAGAGCTTCTTGAATTTGATGCTTTGATTTTCCAGCGCCACTTCGAAAACTTGGTTTACATCGAAGTCTATGCCTAGACTATCGTATTCCTGCTCTGTTAAGAAAAGAAGTATTTTCGGTATGGCGAACTGTGTTCTCTGCTGGAGGAAAGGCATCTGCTGCTGTAAAGTCTGCATTATGTCTTGAGCCATTTTCATTTCATCCGATTGCGGTCTGACCACAAAGGGCGAAATTCCTCGTTCTTCAACCAGCTCTATTCGTTTTCCGAGGTTACCGTCTAAATCACGGGCGGATTCGATTTTGTTGACTCTTACTCGAAACACGTTCATTCACACTCGCTAAAGAGTATTCAAATCACAGATTTAAGCGTAAGAGATGCCTATCAGCTTTTAAACAGGTTTTTCAGGTTGCCAACTGCTTCGTTGTAGCGAGATTCACGTATTTGCCTCTGAACCCCTGCAAAGAGCCAAGAGTGCTTCGGATGGCTTCCGTGGTTTTCGGGTTTTCAATTTCCACGAAATTCTTGAACCTAACAAACGTCATCCTTTCCCTGCCTTCAGCGAAAGCGCAGTACTCCTCGAACGTTTCAAAACAACTTTCCGAGCCTTATTTTCTCCAAAGTTACCCGCTGTCTCCAGTTAACCGTTCAATAAAGTCCGCAATCCCTTGAACCTGCATGACGGGCTTTTTAACGTAAAACAAGAGTTTCTGCGCGGTTTTGGGAGCTACTT
Organism: uncultured Candidatus Bathyarchaeia archaeon; assembly: GCA_964655035.1. Taxonomy (GTDB): domain Archaea; phylum Thermoproteota; class Bathyarchaeia; order Bathyarchaeales; family Bathycorpusculaceae; genus SG8-32-3. The sequence goes on from CAZZLA010000004.1 coordinate 14,844, forward strand.
GGTTTTTACGAACAAAAGCATGAGTTTCACCGCTGGCTTCGTCTCGTTCCCGTAGCTTGTTCCAGTACTTTTTGTCAGCAACTAAGATGAAGGCGTAACGCTCACGTTTCATGCTATTCTACTTTTTGACAAAAAGAAGTTTCGCGTATTCCCGAGCTACGAGCCCAACAAAAAGGGAGAGCTTAAACTCGTTTGGCGCATCCATGAAAAACACGACTTCGAACCATATTGGCATAGTTGGCAAGACATCAAAGCCATCTACAACATACGTGGAGGTTTAAACTACCTCAAGAAGTACATAATGAAATGCGCCGAATACGCACACGACGACGTAAAAGCAAAACAAACCCTCGCCATGTGTTGGGTGTTCCGCAAAAAAGCTTTCTACGTCTCGGGAAAATTCCGTCAAGCTCTTTCCGACTTGATAACTACCCTATGCACTTCTAAAACCCGAAAAATCCAACTAAACCTCCTAAACGAGGAGCTTAAATCTAATCCTTGGAAGGTTCTCGGCTTCATCGGAGCTTTTTTGCTTGATTTTGACGCGGATATATGGACGTATAAGCTAACTGCGGAACAAATGCAGAAGGTCTTCAACGAACGGGAAAAGGTGAACTATTTCGAGTAGTTTTTGGTCTATGCTCTCGCGCGCTAAGTGGATATACGAATATTCATAATTGATTGGTGTGCGCGTATTCCGAGGGTTTCTATGCCAAACGGGTCCCAGTGGGGCGGTCTTTTGCAGACGCGGGGACCGAATGCAATCGGAAGACGGGAGGAACGCACCGTCGAGGGGCCCGCGCAAAAGTGGGGTTTGGGAAACCCCGAGGAGCGCTTAACCGTCGTCGTCTGGAACGTGCGGGTCGGCGGCCGCCGTCGAGCCTTAACTTGAGAAATACTGTCATATCTTGAGAAAATTTAAGCTGCGGGGTTCAATTATTCCCCATTAATTAAAAGCTCAAATATTTGTTTGACTAATTTAATGTCAGGTGTTTTAATCTTGAAAGTTGGCAATATGAATGGAATGAAAGTAATCACTGCTGATGCCTTCACTCTCGGAGAAGTCGAGGGCGCTCATGCGGACACAGGAACTTGGCAAATAACCAATTTGGATGTAGGACTAACCAAGGATGCTACAAGGGAACTAGGATTCAAAAAACCTATGCTGGGGTTGCTTACCCTCTGTTTACCCATCAACACAGTTAAAAAAGTCGGCGACGTAATAACCCTCAACAAATCCCTTCTGGAACTTAAGAACCTAAAAGAATGCAAAGCTGAGTAAAAACCAAAACTTGGCATTTCCTTTTTTTATTTAGAGATGTACTGTCATATCTTGAGAAAATTCTGTAAGGAAAGCGCGCTAGAGAACGCTTCACCACATACTATATTGAGGTTTGACTGCGCATGTTAAGGTGTTAGGAGGTGAAGAGGCAAGAAGAGAATGCCCTGAATGTCATAGCAGAAGAAATTGGAGAGATGGAAAAAGGGAAACTAATTATGGTATAGTTCAGCGTTTTTTGTGCCGAGACTGCGGTTTCAGATTTAGTCAAAACTCTAATATAGAATTACATCAGAATAATGGTCGCCAATTATGCGCTATAAAGAAGGCGAAAAAATTGGATTCTGCAACAGAAACAAAGACTGTTGAGGGAGAAGAAAAACTGCCACAAGACGCAAAAGGACTAATCGCACAGTTCATGGCTTACCTCGAAAGAGAAGGCTGCGATCAAGAAACACGCTACCTTTACCTAATACAAAGACTAAGCAGGCTTGGAGCTAATCTGCTGAACCCAGAAAGCGTCAAAGAAGTCATCAGCAGGCAGAAAATCAAGGACGGCACTAAACTTCAATACGTCTACGCCTACAATGCATTCACAAAAATGCTCAAAATTTCTTGGGAACTGCCAAAATACAAACAAGAAGAAAATGTACCCTTCATTCCCGAAGAAAAAGAATTAGATACACTCATAGCTTTCTGTCGTAGCAAAAGAATGGCTGCCTACTTACAATGTCTCAAAGAAACCTTCGCGGATCCGGAAGAAGCACTGAAACTGAGATGGATAGACATAACGGGAAATATAATTACAATAAACCATCCAGTGAAAGGATATTTACCCAGACAGCTCAAAGTGTCCAACAAATTACTTTCAATGCTAAACGCGCTCCCAAAAACTTCAGAGCGAATCTTCCCAACATCATACATGACAATGGTAGGTTGCTTTATAACCGTCCGTAAGAGAGCCGCAGAACTGCAAAAGAACCCTCGGTTGCTATCAATACAGCTTCGAACATTTAGGCACTGGGGCGGAACAATGATAGCGTACTATACTAACGGCAACGTCCTCACAGTCAAAAAGCTACTCGGCCATAAAAGAATTGAAAACACCATGAAATACATTGGTATGATCCACTTCAAAGACGACGAGTTTGAAGTAGCAACCGCAACAAGCGGTGATGAAGCAAAACAAGTCCTAAGCGCTGGTTTCGACTACGTTACTGAAAAGAACGGCATAACGCTGTTTAGAAGACCGAAGAAGTTTTCAAAATACGTTTAAGTATAAACGCAGAACCTAAAAGGTAAAAGTTTATATTTTTGTTGGGTTTTTGCATAATTCCGATTGAAAACAAAGTTCTACCGTGAAAAATGAGGTTAATAAAATGGCATATCTAACAACAACAGGTTCAGGACAACCCGTCCTAATCCTCAAGGAAGGAACAACAAGAAGCAGAGGAAAAGAGGCTCAAAGAAACAACATAATGGCTGCACGCGTAATCGGCGAAGTCTTAAAGACCACGCTAGGTCCACGCGGCATGGACAAAATGCTCATCGACAGCTTAGGCGACA
>CAZZLA010000005.1:0-17547 GCA_964655035.1 uncultured Candidatus Bathyarchaeia archaeon
AGAGCAGAAACGACCAGGTTGCCACAGCCATTCGCATGGAGCTGCGAAACGCGCTGCTTAATTTGATGCGCGCCGTGGCTCATGTGCAAGGCCATTTACTTGAAGTGGCGGAGGATCACGTGAACACCGTGATTCTGGAGTACACTCATCTGCAGCCCGCGCAGCCCGTGACTTATGCTCATTATTCGCTGTCCCATGTCACCGCGTTGGAACGCGACCTGCAAAGACTTCAAAGCGCTTACAGAAGAGTTAACTTGTGCCCGCTGGGGTCAGGATCCTTAGCTACAACAAGCTTCCCAATAAACCGCGACCGCACCGCCGAACTCTTAGGCTTCAACGGCTTAGCAGAAAACTCCATTGACGCCGTGGGCAGCCGAGACTTCATCACCGAACCCCTCGCCGCGCTCACCCTGATTGCTGTGAACCTGAGTCGCTTTGCCGAGGACCTCATAATCTGGAGTTCACCCAGCTTCGGCGTGGTGGAGCTTCCAGACGAGTTCACCAGCACCAGCAGCATAATGCCTCAGAAGAAGAACCCTGAAGTCTTGGAGGTCATCCGTGCAAGAGCCAGCCACGTGCTGGGCGATTTTGTGGCTTCAGCCGCCGCTGTTAAGAGCTTGCCGTCAACGTATAATCTTGACTTTCAGGAAATCACACCCAAGCTTTGGGATTCCATTGAAAACGTACGCGCTTCGCTGGACATGTTCCACAAGTTGCTTCCAAAACTTAAAGTAACTACGGATGTTTCAGCCAAAGCCAACGCAAGCTTCGTGGCTGCGACCGAGCTAGCTAACACGCTTGTCCGCAAGTATGATGTTCCGTTCCGAACCGCCCACAAAGTAGTAGGTGCCCTCGTCAAGTCGTTGATGGAAGCGAAACTGACTTTCGCAGACGCCACGCCCACGCTGCTGCAGAAAGCGGCTGAGAACGTCGCAAGTATCAAATTAACAATCACGACTGAAGACCTGAAAGCGCTCGCAGAGCCGCTTGCGCTGGTTGAAGCCTGCCAAGTCAAGGGCGGACCTGCGCCAACTGAAGTCAAAAAAGCGATAGAATCATGGAAGAAAAAGGTGTTGCTAACCAAATCCAATATATTACAGATGGACAAGCTGCTTGAAGAAGCTGAAAACAAACTGGAGAAGGCAGTTCAAACATATTTTCTCGTGAGTTCCCGTGAAAACGTAAACCTTAAAAATTCAAACTTATAGGTAGTATAGGGCTTTGGTCCCAGAACTTAATTCCAGCAAAAACAAAAAAGCGGTTCTACTCTTAGAAGACGGTACCTTTTTCTTGAGCAAGGGTTTTGGGGCACCAAAGAAGACTTCAGGCGAAGTAGTTTTCTCAACTTCAATGGTTGGCTACCCCGAAGCACTCACGGACCCCTCGTACAAGGGGCAGGTTCTCACGTTAACTTATCCGCTTGTGGGCAATTACGGCGTGCCGCCTTACGACCTTAACTTCGGCATCCCCCTCTATTTTGAGTCCGACCGCATTCAAGTGCAAGGCCTCGTTATCCATGAACTGTGCCATAACCCGTACCACTGGGCATCAACGCGCACCCTAGACAAGTGGCTATCTGATGAAGGCATACCCGGAATCTACGGGGTAGACACAAGACGCCTAACAAAGAAGCTTAGAGCACACGGTGTCATGCTTGGCATACTGCAGGTGTGCGAGGCTGGAGAAGAACCCAACCTGGAACAGCTTTTGGCGCAAGCGAAAAACATACCTGACCCTAACCTGACCGATTTGGTGGGCCAAGTCTCTGTGAAAGAGCCTGTTCATTACAAGGTTGACGGCAAACGAACCGTCGTGTTGATTGACTGCGGCGTCAAGTATAGCATCATTCGGAACCTGTTGAAACGCGGCATAAGCGTTGTACGGGTGCCTTACGACTTCTCGGCCAAAGAAGTCATGGAGTATAAGCCGAGCGGCGTTTTTCTAAGTAACGGTCCGGGAGACCCAAAGACATGCGTCAAAACCATAGATTGCATCCGCGAACTTGTTGACGAAGTGCCATTGATGGGAATCTGCCTCGGCGCTCAAATTTTGACGTTAGCCATGGGTGGGGACTCTTACAAGCTCAAGTATGGGCATCGTTCCCTGAACCAGCCCGCGCTTGACCTGAAAACCAACCGCTGCTACATTACAACGCAGAATCACGGCTACGCCATCGCAAACGAATCCATCAAGAAAACTCCGTTAGACACCTGGTTCCTCAACCCTAATGATAAGACGGTTGAAGGCGTCAAACACAAGAGCAAACCTGTTTTTGCGGTGCAGTGGCATCCTGAGGCGTCGCCTGGACCCTACGACACCGAATTCCTTTTCGACACTTTCGCAAAGCTGATGGAGGGTGCATAAGCTGCCGAAGTTCGAGTGGATCAAAAAGGTGCTGGTGCTGGGAAGCGGCGCCATAAAAATCGGTGAAGCCGCCGAGTTTGATTATTCGGGCAGCCAATGTCTCAAAGCCCTGCGGGAAGAGGGCATCGAAACCGTTCTGATCAACCCGAACGTGGCGACGATACAGACTGACCCTCGCCTTTCGGGAAAAGTGTACCTTCTCCCGGTAACGCCTGAGTACGTGGAAAAAGTCATTAAGAAGGAAAAGCCCGACGGCATCCTTCTGGGGTTCGGAGGGCAAACGGCGCTCAACTGCGGCATCGAACTCGCAAAAACCGGTGTCTTGGAAAAATACGGCGTGAAAGTGCTGGGGACGCCTGTTGAAGCCATAGAGGACACGGGCGACAGGGAACGCTTCAGACAAGCCATGCTTAAGGCTGAGGTTCCGCCGTTGAAAAGTAAGGCTGCCAACACGGTTCAGGAAGCCATGGGAATCGCCAATCACCTAGGCTACCCCGTCATAGTTCGAGTGGCGTACACTCTCGGCGGCAAGGGCGCAGGTGTAGCCCACAACGCTTGGGAGCTTAAGGACATAGTTAAACGGGGCCTGGCTCAGAGCCGAATCACTCAGGTGCTGGTTGAAGAGTACGTGGGTCACTGGAAGGAGCTCGAGTACGAAGTCATGCGTGACTACGCGGACAACTGCTTGATTGTCTGCAACATGGAAAACCTAGACCCAATGGGTGTCCACACGGGCGACTCAATTGTGGTGGCGCCTTCGCAGACACTGTCAAACCGCGAATACCACTTCATGCGGTCGGCCGCCATAAACGCCATCCGAAACTTAGGCATAATCGGCGAATGCAACATTCAATGGGCTGCACACCCGAAATCCGAAGAGTTCCGCGTCATAGAAGTCAACTCGCGCATGTCCAGAAGCTCCGCGCTAGCAAGCAAAGTTACCGGCTACCCACTGGCCTACATCGCCACTAAACTGTCAATCGGCTATCTTCTCCCAGAACTAGTAAACAAAGTAACCGAGGTCACCACCGCCTGCTTCGAACCTGCGCTGGACTACGTCACCATCAAAATCCCCCGTTGGGACCTCCAAAAATTCAAGAAAGCAGACCGCCACATAGGGCCCCAGATGCGCTCCGTAGGTGAAGTGATGTCCATCGGGCGCTGCATGGAAGAGGCGCTGCAGAAGGCGGTGCGGATGTTGGACATCGGCAAAAGGGGGCTGGTGTGCAACGAAGATGATGATGAGCCTGAAACAGAAGAGAAAATCAAAGATGCCGTGGCTAACCCGACTGACGAGCGCCTTTTCAAGCTCGTTAAGGCCCTGAAAATGGGCATTTCAATCGACGAGATTTATCGATTAAGCGGTGTGGACCCGTTCTTCCTCCATAAAATCCAGAACATCATCGACATGGAAAAAGAACTTTGCAGCTTGAACCTCGGTGACGGGGACGCGGCGGAAATTGTTAGGGAAGCAAAGCGCATAGGTTTCTCCGATGAGCAAATCGCCGTCTGCCAAAACACCACTGAAGCAACGATACGGAAATTCAGAAAAGACGCGGGCATTGTTCCGTCGATAAAGCAGATTGATACGCTGGCGGCTGAGTGGCCGGCTAAAACTAACTACCTGTACTTGACGTACGGCGGCGACGAGGACGACATAGAATTAAGCAACGATAAGAGCAAGGTTATCGTTTTAGGCGCCGGCGTCTTCCGCATAGGCTCAAGCGTAGAGTTCGACTGGTGCGGAGTCAACACCATCTGGTCGCTGAAGAAAAACGGCATCAAAGAAGCCATAATGGTAAACTACAACCCTGAAACCGTCAGCACAGACTACGACGTTTCCGACAAGCTGTACTTTGAAGAATTAACCCCTGAGCGGATTCTGGACATTTATGAGAAGGAAAACCCGATTGGTGTAATCGCCAGCGTCGGCGGTCAGATTCCGAACAACTTGGCTTTGAAGCTGGCGAATTCCGGAGTGAAACTGCTCGGCACCACGGCGGAAAACATCGACTTAGCCGAGGACCGATCAAAATTCAGCGCGCTCCTAGATCAGCTAGGCATCCCTCAGCCGGGCTGGAGCAAACTCACTTCGATAAACGCGGCTAAACGCTTCGCGGAGAAAATCGGCTACCCCGTCATCGTGCGCCCCAGCTACGTACTGTCAGGCTCCGCGATGCGCGTAGCGTACAACGAGTCAGCACTGGAGAACTTTCTCCAATTGGCAGCCAAAGTGTCCCGTGATCAGCCCGTGGTAATCTCAAAGTTCATTAACAAAGCCAAAGAGGTCGAAGTAGACGGTGTCTACGACGGCGAAACCTGCTTGATTGGCTCGATAATGGAGCATGTGGAGAACGCGGGGGTTCACAGCGGCGACGCCACCATGAGCATTCCGCCGCACACGCTTTCCGTTGAGATTCAGAAGAAGATTGAAGATGCCACGCATAAAATCGTGAAAGCCCTGAAAATTAAAGGACCCTACAACATCCAGTACCTTGTCAAAGAGGGCGCGGTCTACGTTATCGAGTGTAATTTGCGTGCGTCGCGGTCGATGCCTTTCGTGAGCAAGACGCGGGGCATAAACCTGATTGAGCTTGCTACGTTGGCGATGCTTGGCAAGAAGTATGAGAAGGTGCTTAAGACGTGTGGGTTGCCGCCTACGAGCCATTTTGGCGTGAAGGTGCCTCAGTTCAGTTTCATGCGGTTAAGCGGCGCAGACCCAGTATTAGGCGTTGAAATGCTCAGCACGGGCGAAGTAGCGTGTTTAGGCGATAATTTTGCTGACGCGTTTTCAAAGGCGTTGCAGTCTGCGGAGTTCCGTATTCCGCCTAAGGGCGGTTCGGTGCTTATTACGGTTGGGGGTGAGGAGCCGAAGCGGCGGGTGGTGCCTTTGGCTCGGGCGTTTGAGGAGATGGGTTTCAAGATTTACGCTACGAAGCATACGGCTGAGGTGCTAAAGGCAGCGGGGATAAGCAGCATTTCGGTGCTGAGCAAAGTTAAAGAGTCTGGCGAGAACCCGAACATTCTTGATTACCTGCAGAACCAGAAGATAGATTTGGTCATTAACGTGCCGATGGCAAACAAGCAACGCAACTACTCGGAAGTTTTGACGGATGGGTACCTTATCCGGCGACAGGCGGTGGAGTTTAACGTTCCGGTGATTACGAATTTGGAGTTGGCTTCTGCGCTCGTCCAGGTGTTGAAGCAGAGAGGCCATAATGGGAATAGTATTCGGTCTTTGAACGAGTACATGGACGAGTTGCCGTGGAAGCTGTGGTGAAACTTCCTATACGTATAACCTAAACGTATGGAACCTTCCAAAAGGTATTAATACGCGTTTGCGCCATTCGGTCGTTTACTGGTTGGAGGTAAACGAAACTCAAAACCAAACAAAATACCCGAACAATCGACGAGATAAATGAGAAAATTAGAAAGGGCGATGCCCAAGTTTTAACTGCCGAAGAAATGAAACGCCTCGTCGAAAGCAGCGGCGTCGAAGTTGCTTTCCGAGAAGTAGACGTTGTAACAACAGGAACTTTTGGAGCGATGTGTTCTTCAGGCGCCATCATAAACGTTGGGCATTCGGACCCGCCAATAAAAATTGAAAAAGCATGGATCAACGACGTTCCAGCTTGCCATCCTGGCGCTGCCGTGGACCTGTACATTGGCGCCACCATCATGTCGGAGCGGCAGCCTTTCGAGTACGGCGGCGGACACGCCATTGAAGACCTTGTGGGCGGCAAAGAAGTTGAATTCAAAGCCACGGCTTACGGCACCGACTGCTACCCAAGGACGCAAGTTAACACTCGCCTGACAAAGGATGACCTGAACCAGTTCTACCTGCTTAACTTCCGCAACGGCTATCAACGCTATAACTGCGCCGTGAACGGCCGCGACGAAACGATTTACACGTACATGGGCAAGTTGCTGCCGCGGTTGCGAAACGCCACCTTCTCAGGCGCGGGCGAATTAAACCCGTTGATGAATGATCCTGACTACGAGACCATAGGCATCGGCACCCGCATTTTCCTAGGTGGCACTCAGGGCTACGTGATCGGCGAGGGAACACAGCATGACCCGAAGAACCGTTTCGGCACCATCATGGTTCGCGGAGACGCCAAGAAAATGAGCCCCGAGTTTCTGCGGGGCGCGGCGTTCACGCGGTACGGCACCACGCTTTACGTTGGGCTGGGCATACCCATACCCATCTTGAATGAGGGCTTGGCCAAAAAGACATCAATACGGGATGAGGAAATCTTCACGAGTGTGGTGGATTACGGCGTTCCGCGCAGGAGCCGAACGAAACTGGCTGAGGTAAGCTACAAGGAGCTGAAGTCGGGCAGGATAACCGTAGGCGACAGGCGAATAAGAGTAAGCTCGCTGTCCAGTTTGAAGACGGCGCGGAAAATCGCTGGGACTTTGAAGTTGTGGATTCAGAACGGCGAGTTCTTCCTGACGGCGCCTGTTGAGCGGTTGCCCTTTGACACCGTGTTTAAGCCGATACGGCAGACCGCGGAGACGCCGTTTGTGGCTAACGTCATGCAGAAGGCGGTTACGTGCAGCGAAAGCGAGGCGGTGCAGGCCATAGCGGAGCGCATAGTGACGCAGTCGGTTAACCACATAGTCGTGGTTGACGGTGATAGCAGGCTTACGGGCATTGTGACTTCGTGGGACATTACGCGTGCGTTGGCTCAGGGCAATAACGCTTTGGCGGACATTGTCACTCGGCATGTTATAACGGCGAAGCCTGATGAGCCTTTGGAGACCGCGTCGAAGCGGATGGCGCAGCACAACATCTCCGCGTTACCCGTGATTGACAACGAAAAGAAAGTGTTGGGCATCGTTACGGCTGAGGATGTGTCCAAGCTTCTGGGAAGCTGAACAGAAAATGGTTCGAATATTACTTAGGTTCTCGGAGAAAATCGTTGAGGAGCCGATAATATCGCAGATAATCTTAGAGCTGAAGGTGCCCATCAACATAATCATGGCGCACGTGAACTCGAAGGGCGGCGAAGTCTTAGCTGAAGTGCCAGACGAAGAACTGGAAAAGTTGGTCCGGGTGTTCCGCAAACGGGGCGCCACGGTCAGCATACCAAAGCTCATCGAAGTGGACAGCGAAAAATGCGTCAGCTGCGGGGCCTGCATTACCCTATGCCCTGTCGAAGCCATAACGATGGATGAAGACGCCTCAGTGGTTTTCAATAAGGAAAAATGCCTCGGCAGCACATGCAGCGCCTGCGTGGACGCCTGCCCGTCCAGAGCAATAAAATCGGTGAAACAGAACAACAAGGAACTCACAGCCAACAACACGCCCTGAAGAGCATAAGAGATGAAGAACCTTCACCGAGAAGCCTTTACCCTCAAAGAGTCGCAGTGCCATGTAATCGCAGACAAGCCAGAAGGCATCCAAGCAGCCAAAGACTCGCTTAAGCGGAACAGGCAGCGATTGGAAGCGTACATCAAAACCGACCCCAATTTTCTTCACTCACTCGAACCCGTTGCCGTGCCACCTCAGCAGTTGGTTGCCAAGCTCATGGCGGAAGCCGCTGAAAAAGCAAACGTCGGACCCATGGCAGCCGTCGCTGGCGTCTTCGCGGATTTAGCCGTGAAAGACATGGTCAACGCTGGCTGCGATGTGGCGGTCGTGGAAAACGGCGGCGAAATCTCCGCAGTATCAAATGAGCCGATCGACGTGGCGGTTGCCGCGGGAGACGAGCCTCTGTCAAAACGGTTCGGCTTTAGGCTTACGGAATTCCCCATAGGCGTTGCCACAAGCTCGGGGCGCTTCAGCCACGCCTTCAGCTTCGGCGTCGCAGAAGCAGCAACCGTTTTCAGCAAAAACGCCGGGTTAGCGGACGCCGCGGCAACAGCAGTTTGCAACGTGGTGAAAGGAGAGGATTGCCAAGCCGCCATTCAAGCTGGGATTAGCAAAGCCCTGTCCATTCAGGGGGTCGAAGGCGTACTCATCATCTACAAGGGTTTCACGGGAACAGCCGGCAAAATTCCAAAAATAATCAAGGTTGACCCAAAAAAACCTCATTTTAAGCCTTTATAGGCTGGACTACAGAAACGGGCTGATGCAATAAGTGAACCAAGATAAATGCCTTTGTTGAAATAGGGACGTGCCATGTACGAAAGTTGGATTAATTTTTGAAAATGCTTTTATTGCATCTTTATTGGTTGTTTTAGTTTCAGTGTAGTCACATTGGTTTAAAGCAAACCTAAACTGCTCTATGTATGTGAAAAGCCGAATACCAGCTAAAGAATGGGAGACCGTGAAGTGATTACCTGAGAACGTCGATTTATACTCAAGTGTGCACAAAGGACAAAGGCGCATATTCTTCAACATATCTTCTGAAGCAGGAACTATAGATTACACTGACGAAGAAGCGGTCGACAGGTTTAACAAGGAACTTCAAGCTTTCAGGGAACACATGACTTTGCAGGCTAAGCTTGAAGAAAAATTTATCCATCCGCTGCTATCCGAGCGGGTTCCAGGCAGAGCCAGAAGCCTGGAGGAAGACCACCGCATCATGCATCAGCAGTTCAACGACCTTGTGGCGCACTTTGAAAGCGTCAGATCCAAGCCTGTGGATCTTGAGAAGCGCCACGAGCTTGTATTTGAGTTCTACCGCGCTTGGAACAGGTTTATGACTTTCTATTTTACACACATCAATCACGAAGAAGAAGACATCCAGCCCGCGCTGTGGAAGCTCTGCACTGCCGAAGAACTCGCAAACACGTTCAAGCTAATAATGACAAACCAGACGCCTAAGGAACTCATGGATAATCTTGAGATGATGTTGCCCGCTATGAACTTGAACGAAAGAGTCATGTTGCTCAATCAGGGACGGGCGACTATGCCGCCGGAGGCTTTTCAAGGGGCGCTGAGAGTGGCGGAACGTGCTTTGAAAAAGGATGACTGGACGGCTTTGAAGTCAAAACTGGCTATCGAATAGAAGCCAAGAATCAGAGGTTTATTAAACGCTATGATACCGCATTAATGTTGCTTGTGCGTTAACATGTAATTGTGTAGTTGCACCCGACTCATAGGCAAGCCGTCATATTTGCCGCTTATTTGGATCATATTAGCGGTTCGATGCAGAAACCTATAGAGGGGTCTATCCGATCAGACGCTCTGCAGATTTCCATGCAGTTTAGTATATATAAGGGGGTTATAGAAAAAAATAGCACAGCAATTCACACTAAGCAAGACGGAAACAACTTAAATCTCACCGAGCAAATTACTCTTCTGACAAACATCTACTTAAGGTGAAAAGGCATGAGAAGCGACGAAATGAAACAGGGAATTGAAAGAGCCCCTCAAAGGGCACTCCTAAAAGCGTTAGGATTAACCGATCAAGACATAGCCAAACCGTTCATTGGCGTGGCAAACAGCTACACCACCATCGTTCCAGGACACATACACCTAAGAAACATCGCTGAAGCAGTTAAAACAGGCATCGAAGAAGCAGGCGGCACACCATTCGAATTTAACACCATCGCGGTTTGCGACGGCCTAGCCATGGGACACCAAGGAATGCGTTACTCGCTGCCTTCACGCGAACTAATCGCAGACTCCGTAGAAGTCATGGTGCAAGCACACCGCTTAGACGGCATAGTCCTCATAAGCAACTGCGACAAAATCACACCAGGCATGCTCATGGCCGCCGCACGCCTAGACGTGCCTGCCATCTCGGTCACCGGCGGCGCAATGTCTTCAGGCAAGTTCCGCGGCGAAAAAGTCGGCGTAACCAACGTCTTCGAAGGCATGGGAAAAGTCATCGCAGAAAAAATGACGCCTGAAGAGCTTGCGCGGCTGGAGAACGTGGCGTGTCCAGGTTGTGGCTCGTGCAACGGCATGTTCACTGCCAACACCATGGCTTGTCTGACCGAAGCGTTGGGTATGTCGCTGCCGCACTGCGCCACTGCGTTGGCTACCAGCGCGGAAAAGTTGAGGATAGCGAAGGAAACTGGTGAGAAAATCTTTGAGCTCACCTGCAAAAACGTAAAGCCTTCACATATCTTGAAGTGGGAAGCGTTTGAGAACGCCGTGGCGGTGGACATGGCGCTTGGAGGATCCACGAACTCGGTGTTGCATCTTTCTGCCATAGCCCGAGAAGCAGGGATCTCTCTGCCGCTGCGAGTTTTTGATGAGATAAGCAGGCGTGTTCCGCACTTGTGCAGCATGGTGCCGAGTGGTCCTTACGACATGGAGGATTTGGATAATGCGGGTGGTTTGCCTGCTTTGATGAAAGAGCTTTCGCCTTTGCTTCATCAAGACTCGTTTACGGTTACTGGCTGTACTGTTCGCGAGAACCTGCGTGTAGCTGAGGTTTTGGACGATAAGGTGATTCGCTCGTTGGCTGATCCTGTTCATAAAGGCGGTGGAATAGCTGTTTTGTCAGGTAACTTGGCTCCGAAAGGCGCTGTGGTGAAGACCATAGCGGTTTCACCAAAGATGCTTAAGCACACTGGTCCTGCAAGAGTGTTCGATTCAGAGAAAGACTCCGTGGAAGCCATGAAAAAACAGTTGATTCAGCCAGGTGACGTCATAATCATACGGTATGAGGGACCTAAAGGTGGACCTGGAATGCCTGAGATGCTGGTGCCAACCGCTACGATTACAGGTATGGGCTTGAGTGACTCTGTGGCTTTGGTGACTGATGGAAGGTTTTCAGGTGCCACGCGAGGACCTTGCATCGGGCATGTTGAGCCTGAGGCTGCGGTGGGTGGTCCGATTGCGGTGATTCGTGACGGTGATGTGGTTACTATTGACATTGCTAATCGGGTATTGAGGGTGGATTTAACGGATGAAGAGATTGAGCGGCGGTTGGAAGCGTGGAAGCCTAGGCAGTCGAGAGTTACTAAGGGTTATCTTGCGCGGTATTCGCCTAAGCCTATGGAGTGAGGCAGGGTATCGCTGGAAAAAACAGGGAACTACCAACCAATCTTCCTCACAACCAGCCTAAAACAGTAACCTTCACTAGCGCTTGCACAAGTCTATAGCCCTCTTATATATAGGTTGAAATGTGCAGTGGACTGTAGGGGGCTGTTGCTGGGTGTTGTTATGTTTTGAATGCTATTCCTGAAAAGAAGGCTATTTTCTTGTCTTGTTTGTAGATGTTCACGTGGTACAGCCCGAGTGTTCTTCCATCAGAGACTCTGATCGCCTCAGCTGTGAGGATGTCGCCTTCAAACGCGGGTTTAAGGAAGTTTATGCTTACTTGAATCGCGACCGCGACATTGTTCCCATAGTTGGAAGCCTCAGCAAAGGCGCAGTCTCCCAGCGCAAAAATGACTCCGCCGTGAGCGGCGCCCAGAGAGTTCGTGTGGTCTTTCGTTATTTTCAGCGACAGCTTTGCGTAGCCGTCTTTCACTTCGAGAACTTTGACGTCTAAGTGCTCCCGGAAATTATCGGTACCTTTCATTTTTCTTTCACCTTTTTTGTTTCGTCCTCGCGCAAATAATCGTATAATTTATGGAGTAGAGAGGTAATTCCTTTTGGGAGGAATATAACCACTACGATAAGGAAAAGTCCTAAGCCCACGAATTGTAATGATGGTCCAACAGTGCTCACTCCTGGAAAAAGGGGATTCAGGGGTTGCAGAAGCGGGTATGCGAGGGGGGCGAAAGAGTCAATGGAGACTATTATGATTGACCCAATGATTGGTCCTTCTATGGTGCCTAATCCGCCGATTACTGCCATAATTAGCGGGAGAAAAGAGTTTTCAGCGCTAAAAACATCATTTTGAATGAAAAGTTGGGATTCCGCCAAAAGGCCGCCTGCCAAACCCGCGAAGAAAGTACTTATGATGAACGCTAACAGCCTGTATTTTGCCGTATTGATGCCAATCATCTTTGCTTCAAGCTCGTTCTCACGAATAGCTTTGAAAGCGAAACCCCATTTGGACTTCATCACCCAGAAAATGGCTACGATAGAAGATGTAACTATCGCCAAAGTACCATAATAGAAGGGTAAAACTTGGGGAAGGAAACTGGGCGTGGCAAACCCAATCATACCCCCAAAAACGTCGTCAAACTCGCTAACTATGGTAACTATAATTATTGAAAAACCGAAAGTAACCATCGCCAAGAACCACGACTTCAACCTCACGCATGCCAGACCGACTAGGAGCCCAATGCCTGCTGATAACAAGCCACCTATGAATAATCCCACGATTGGAGGCACTCCAAGTCTAATAGCCACCAGAGCTGAGGCGAAGCCACCTATGCCCAAAAAAGCCGCATGACCCAACGAACCCTGCCCAGAATAAGCTAAAAGATTCCAGCTTGAGGCATAAAGCGCAAAAATAATCATTGACATGAAGACGTGACCAACTAAGTATGGGCTTCTCACGAAAAGCGGGAGAACCGTTACAAAAACTAAAGCAACTATCGCAAACTGAAACTTGCGCGATTTAAGAGCCTCTGTCAATATTGCTTTGAACTCCATTTACTCACCTTTTTCGCCGAAAAGCCCCGTCGGTCTGATGACCAATACTATTATTAACAAGGCGAAAGCAACAGCGTCTTGCCACGTTCCATTCGTCAAATAACCTGTTGCGTTTTCAGCAATGCCGTAAAGTAAGCCGCCTATTACCGCGCCTGGTATACTGCCTAGTCCGCCTAGTATGATGATTGCGAAAGCTTTGATTGTGGGTAACGCTCCTATAGCTGGATTGAAGGGAAGAATTATTCCGTAGAGTGCGCCTGCGGCACCTGCTAATGCTGCACCAACCGCGAAAGTGAAAGTGTACACTCTGTTAATGTTTATGCCCATCAGCATGGCTGCATCGCTTTTTTGGCTGGTTGCTCTCATAGCTAGGCCAATCTTCGTTTTCTTTGTCAGTAGCACTAACCCAATGAGTATTACGATCACAATTACTATGGCGAGTATTCGGTCGTAGCTTAGCAGCACTTCGCCGAGCGGGAGGCTGAGACCGGTGAGAGGGCTAGGTATTTGGATGTTGTAGTTTTCCACCCACAAGAGGGTAGCAAGATTTTGAAAGACGTAAATCAGTCCAAGGCTGATAAAAATTTCGTTCAGTTTCTCCGTTCCACGAACCTTGCGGAAAGCGAACTTTTCAAGTAGGATTCCAATCAAAGCCACTGCACCCATCGACACAAGAATAGATACATATGGGTTCAATCCAGCTATCGTTGTCACTTCGTAGGCTACGAAAGCTCCAACCATCAACAATTCGCCATGAGCGAAATTAACTAATTTCATGACGCCGAAAATAAGGTTCAGTCCCGTCGCTAAAAGAATGTAAATGCAGCCATTCACGACCCCGAAAAGCAGAGCCTGAGCCAATCCAGAGGAAATAGTAAGAGGCATCATACTAGTCAGCTTCACGTATTTTCTCAAGTTGACTATTTAAAATGTACGTGGTAAATCTGAAAAGAAAAGAAAAAGTGGAGCTAAGAAGCCTATGGGCTTCCAGGCTCATAGTCTGGGGGCAAAGCGAAATCGGCTTGTTTGAATGAGCTTATGCCGGGCATAGAGTCAGGGTAAACTACGTAAGGCTTCAGTTCTCCGGGGTCTGGAAGCCAAATTAGCTGTTCAATGAAAGTCTTCGGCAAAATCTCGTGATAGTTGGTGCCAGTGCTAAACGTTATTTTCTCGTTTTCCATTATTAGCAAGCTTTGCGGCATGTCTGTGGTTTCCAATGCATCTTTAACGTCTGCTTTGTTCACTGTCCCTGCTCGCTCGATAGCGTTTTTGGCAATGTAAACTGCGTCGTAGGTATCAGCGCCTAGCATTCCAGGAATCTTACCATCAAACTTTGCCTTATAGTTCTCGACGTACGTGCCGACTTTCTCCAGATACCAAGTGTCCCCTTGCCACTGCGTTGCAATTTTTGATTCTAAGATTTGGAAAGAGCCAGTTTCACCCAGAAGCGAATAGTATTGTGGGTCCTCACAGATTTCGACCCCGATGTAAATTGAGTTTAATCCAACATCATTTATTCCTTCTTTGACGACCTCAGCTGTGTCTGCAGTGAAGCCTGCAACGTAGACTGCGTCAGGTTTGCTCTCTTTGACGGAGATAAGTGGCGACTGGTAAGTTGTGGCAGTAGTCCCATAGGACACGCTTGCAACGACCTCGATGGGTAAATTATCCTCCGTTATTATGCTTGCGGTAACGTCTCTCACTCCTCTTCCGTACCCATCGTCACGGTAAAGAATTGCAAGCCTGAGGTTTCTGGCGGTATCAAAACTGTAGGTTGAATCAAGTGTCGGCTTTACGCCGTCTGCTAAGAAGTGGGCAACCGTCGTGCTATAGTCGGCAATGGTTGTGCAATAGTGGAACATGTAACTCATTCCTTCGGGATCATCAATGTACAATGCGTTATCCGTAGGTAAACTGCCTCTTCTCGTTACAAGGTTAAACGACGCGCCCGTTATTATGTATGGAACACGATTTGTAATTGCTGGGATTTGACCGTTAAGAGTTCCTGCAGTCGTAGCTCCACCGATGAGAAGATCAACACCCTGATCTGTAATTGCGCGGGTCACGGGACCAGCCGTACTTCCTGCGGCATCATCCACTGTGTTCACCAGCACCAATTCGAGGTCTACGTTTGTGTTCCATTCATTAACCCGTACTCCTCCAGCGGCGTTGATTTCGTCGATTGCAAGTTGAGCTGCTCGTTGAATGTCTTGACCTTCCACAGTCTGCATCCCTGCGACGATTCCTACTTTGATATTTCGAGCTTCAGCTGATGGCACTTGTGTTAACTGCCAGCCTGCAACAATGCCAGCGACAGCAATGATGGCAATTCCTATGACTATAATTAGCTTCTTTTGCATAATTACCTCTCCATTTTCTTCGCTAATATGAAGCGAAGTGTTAATAAGATTAACCCAACAAAACGCTTTCGCGACCCAGCTGAAAAGCTTGCAAATTAATACTATGATACTTCTCCTTTAATCTGCCACAAATAGCCTTTTCTAACGTCTCTTTCTCAATTGGGTTCTCTGACAGAGCGGAAAGAGCACCAAGCAAAACAGTGTTAACCACAATCGGGTTTCCCAGTTTGGCAGCAATGCCCACTCCGTCAACCTCATGAACCTTAAGCGCTTTTTTCCTTACCAAACCAACCAAGGCCTCGGGCTTCCGAGGCTCAGTTGACCCTTGAAGCGCACAGTTGGGAGGTATATATTTGGTGTTCATAACCACCGTGCCTTCCGCCTTAAGCATCGGCAGCACCCTAGCAGTCTCAAGCATCTCAAACCCCAATATCACATCGGCTTTTCCCCGCTCAATCAAAGGAGACTCCACCTTCTCGCCAATTCTAGCGTACGCGACTATGGAGCCGCCCCTCTGAGCCATCCCGTGCACCTCCGCTTTCGCCACATCAAACCCATCCAGCAGAGCGGCTTCACAGAAAATGTCGCTTAAAACAACCACGCCTTGCCCTCCGATGCCGGAGAAAACCAAGTCCCACTTCATCCTAGCCCGTGCTCCTTATCGCGTCGAAGGGGCAAACTTGCTCACAGACACCGCAGCCCCAGCAGAGAGTCGGATCAATCTCCGCTCGCTCCGCAGTTAAGGAAATAGCGGGACACCCAAAAACTTTCACGCACTCACCGCACGAATTGCAGTCCTCCAAAACCTCCCGCGCCGGACCCCGCTCAATCTTAAGTGGGCAAGGGCGCTCAGAAATAATCACCGAAGGACCCCGATAATCAAACATCTCCCGTATCACTTTAGTTGTTCCCTTAACGTCGTATGGGTCAACAACCTCCACCTTGTCAATGCCGAGCCCTCGCGCGACATCACGAAGCCCAATCATCTTCGCGTCCATGCCCATGGCGGTTTTGCCCGAACCAGGCGTCGGCTGATGCCCAGTCATAGCCACCACATGATTATCCAAAATAACCACGCACACGTTCGCTTTGTTATAAGCTATATTAAGCAAACCAGGCATTCCACCATGGAAGAAAGTGGAGTCACCTATAACCCCAAACACCTTATCTTTAACCCCCGCATGAAACATGCCTGCCGCCTGCGAAACCCCCGCGCCCATACAAAGACACGTCTGAACAGTATTCAGCGGCGGAAGACAACCTAAAGTGTAGCAGCCTATGTCGCCTGTAACAATTTTGTCAGTGGTTTTCCCTGAAAGCCTCAAAGCGCCATCTGGGCAAAACTGAACGCACGCAGGCTCACCATCGCACACGTCGCAGACGATAACCTTCTGCTTATTCGGATGCAAAGTTATAGCCCCGTACTCGCAAGCTTCGATGCACCAACCGCACCCGTTACACTTGTCCTCGTCCACCCTGACAACCCCAGTTTCAAGTGACTGCGTTAACGCTTTTTCTGGACAAGCAGTCACACAAGGCGCCTCTTTGCAGGCTCTGCAAGCGATAGCCGCGTTAGAAAGGGAATCAAGTCTTATGGCGCGTATGCGCGACTTTAACGGATTGAAAACTTTTTCTTTCTCCATTGAACATGCGTACTCGCAGACAACGCAGCCCACACACTTCTGGGGGTCACAACTGACAAACTGGCTAACCATGTTTAAGGCATAGTAGAAAGCCCGGTGAGGGCAGCCAGGACATAAAGCAGGAGGCCGAGGCGGCAAATCCAAAACCTCAGGTTCTACAGGCTTATCGCACAAGCTCAACCTCGCAAACGCTTGCCTTACCACGTCTGGAGTAAACTCCCCGATTTCTTCCAAGCCCAGCTGCGCCTTACCCAGAAACGCCACTCCCAACCTCTGCATATTTTCCTCGATAAAAGGCCTTAACTCTTCAACCACAATCAACTTCTTCACTTTAGGCGCAAACTGTTTAACCAAATCCGCAGGAAACGGATACACAAACCCCAATTTCAACCAAGAAAATTTGCTCACGTCCAAAATGGACCGCGCGTAATAGTAGCCCACTCCGCTTCCAACTATCCCAACCTCTCCACCGTTATCTTCCACAAAATTGAAACGCGAATTGTTCACAAGCTTTTTGGCTTCAACTAACTTGCCCTGTAAAATGCGGTGCTGCCTAATCGCGTTGGAAGGCACCATTACCCAGCGTGACCCATCCTTATCAAACTCGGCTTTCCGCGTAATTTTCTGAATCTCACCAAGCCGCACTCTTGCTTTTCCATGAGCAACCCGAGTAGTTAACCGCACAATCACGGGCAAATGCAGCTTCTCGCTTAATTCAAAGGCG
>CAZZLA010000006.1:0-17370 GCA_964655035.1 uncultured Candidatus Bathyarchaeia archaeon
AACCCTACACGATAATGCCCATCACGATTATTACTGCCTCAATCTCAAACATTTCACGTTTTGATTCATTATTTGCATGTACAAATTAAATGTAATAAACCTTATTGTTTAAGTGTTCAACATAAATACAGATTGCTACTCAAACTCTTATCGGAAACGACAATATGAAAACAGCGACCAAAGCTACAGTTAGTAGTTTCCTTTTTCTCGACAAGCTTGACACATCGTCCAGTGGACCCGGATGCTTAAACATAGCCATGAACACTATCAGAAACGCCATGATAACGAATTCCGTGCCTGTGAGAAGCAAAAGGGCCACTGAAGCAAACGTCAGAAACAGACGCGGTTTATCCCCCGCAAGAGTAGACCTTGCCACGTGGCCACCATCAAGCATCGCAGCAGGCAGCAGATTAAGCATCGTGACGACCATCCCCGCCCATCCAGCCCAGAGTAAGGGATGCAAAGCCCACCCGTTATTTGTTCCCGTTAATGGTGGAATTAAGTTCAAACTGGACAAAGCAGGCAGCAACAACAGCCAACTCGCAGGAAACAAGTTCAAACCGCCACCGTCAGCCGACATAGTCGTCGGAATCAGCAACGTCATTCCAACGGCGCTACAGAGCAAGGCAATTACGAAGCCCGCGATAGGGCCATTAGCTCCCACATCAAACAAAGCGTCCCTGTTAGGCGGCAAAGACTTCTGCATTATCACCGCGCCCAAAGTGCCAAGCGGCGGCGGTCCCGGAATAAAGTATGGTGACGTTGCGTCTATTTTCTTTTTGTTAGCTGTTAACTTGTGACCCATTTCGTGAATTCCAAGTACTAACAAGATGGCTGCTGAGAAAATTGCTCCGGTGATAAATGGGTTAATGCCTGTTTCTGGAAAACCGATGTAACCAGTGACAAAAGTGGTAGCGATTGTAGCCAACAGCAAAATTACGTTCGTTCTCGGGTTACTGGGTTTCACAAGCGGCTTCGGAACCACTGTCAGAACTATTCGACCGTCCACTTTCCTGAGAAAAGCAATTAACCCCATTTCCTCCAGACGCTTCAGCAGCCTAAGAAAAGCCTGCTTAGTTTCTTGGGGCCACACCAGATAATAGGTTGGTGTACCTTGATCCATCAGAGCCTCTTCAATTTGAAACTCAGCGGCGACTAACGGCGTTATTTTTTCGAAATCCGTCTGCTGAAAAGCCTGGATATCAACAACGTCACTTGGAATCTCACTCATAGCGAAATTTTCCCGATTGTTTTTGTATTACAGATAATGGAGAAGTAGAAAAGTGTATTGCATATTGTCAGTGACCCACTGCTTCGCCGCTTGACCATCAGCTTACACTGTTTTCTACACTTCATTCCCTAAAAGCAATGCAAACACTTTATTTACCTTGACCACACTCCAAAAGTTGAGTTCCATGCAGATTCAAGCTTTCAATGTAGGCATGCTGTCCACCAACTGTTACGTTGCTAACTGTCCTGAAACAAAAGAAGCCATAATAATTGACCCAGGGTTTGATGCCTCCAACGAAGCCGAGCAAATCATACGTTACGTTAATGCAAACAAATTGAAAGTAAAGTTCATCGTCAACACACATGGACATTCAGACCACATTCACGGAGACAAAATTCTGAAAAGAAAATACGGCGTACCCATCTGCATCCACCCATACGACGCCCCTTGTCTTAAAGGCTTAGGTGAGGACACTTCGCCTGCTAACGCTATGCTTGAAGACACGAAGTTGAAGTTTGGGCAGATGACTTTACGGGTTATGCACACGCCGGGGCACTCGCTTGGAAGTATATCTCTTATGGGGGAAAACCTCGTTTTTACTGGTGATACTTTGTTTGCTGGAGGGATTGGCAGAACGGACTTTCAAGGTGGCTCTGACCGTGACATGAGGCTTTCATTAGAAAAACTGATGCGCCTTCCTGACGATTTTGTTGTGTACCCGGGGCACGGTGGTTTTTCAACGATAGGCGAAGAAAAGCGTGTTAATCCTTTCTTGCGTTGGCTGTAACTGCTCCTTTCTGGGTTGTTTTTGCTTTTAACCAGTTTTTTGGTTGCGGTTGTGATTTTAATTTCGGATATGTATTTGTGTTTAACATGTCTTCAATATTATCTATTGAGACGTAATATTTAATAGATTGAGGTGGCAAAGTACACTAACGGAGAACCAGTAATGCCCAAGCTACGCCTAAAACCGTCCCTCGGCGGTCTCAAAAAAATTAAAATAAACATCCGCTTCAAGAAAAAAGAGCAACAACTACCCATTCCTCCACCACCTCCAAAACCAATACCAAAAGGACTAAAAATCATCGAAAAATACCCGCTATACGAACCCTTCTCACACGTCGTAATCGTTCAAAACCCGAAAACCGGCGAACTCGAATACATTTTAGACGAACTTCAACTAGACCCGCTTGAAAAAGGCGTTTACGACCGCATTCTAGACATATTACTCGCCGAAATTGAATCGCCAAAAGAAGAAATTCTCGACCCACGCAAGTTCTTCGCAGAAGAAGCCAAAAAAATAGTTGACAAGTACCGAATCAGCTTAGGCTGGCTTCCCGACGTTTCATGGTACAAAATCCTTTACCACGCCGAAAGAGACCTTGTCGGCTTCGGCAGAATCGACCCGCTAATGCGAGACCCGAACATAGAAGACATTTCCTGCGACGGAGTAATGAAACCAGTTTATGTATGGCACAGAAACTACGAAAGCATCGAAACAAACCTCGAATTCCCAAACGACGAAGTCCTCGACAACACAGTCGTTAAACTCGTACACATGGCGGGAAAACACGTCAGCACCGCCTTCCCAATAGTCGACGCGTCTCTCCCAGGAAAACACAGGCTCGCAGTAGCCTACAGACGAGAAATCACCCCGTTCGGAACCGCTTTTACTATTAGAAAATTCAGAGAAGACCCCTACTCAATCATAGACCTAATCAACATAGGCACGTTCTCAGAAGAAATGGCTGCTTACTTCTGGGTGTGTCTCGAAAACAGGTCTTCAATAATGGTCCTCGGCGGAACAGCAGCAGGCAAAACCACAGCTCTAAACACATTAGCCTGCTTGATTAAGCCTGGAAACAAAATTATCACTATTGAAGAAACGGCTGAACTTAACCTTCCTCATGAAAACTGGGTTTCACTCATCGCACGCCAAAGTTACGGATTAGGCGGAAGTGGCGTAGGCGAAGTATCTCTTTTCGACCTTGTGAAGACTTCGATGCGGCACCGCCCCGACATAATGATTGTGGGCGAGGTCAGAGGCAATGAGGCATACGTTCTCTTTCAGGCTTTAGCCACAGGACACGGCGGCATGTGCACTATGCACGCTGAAAACTTGGACTCAGCGGTAAAACGTCTAACTCAGAAACCCATGGACATTTCTCCCGCATACATCCCGCTGATGAACATTGTCATTCCAATACAGCGCGTCCACCTTGTGAAGAACAACGAGAAAAAAGCGTACAGACGGGTCATCACAGTCAACGAAATCGCAGATTACGAAGATTACATGACACCTTGCAAATGGAATCCCGCCAAAGATGAGTACATAATGGATTTTGACAAGAGCACACTGTTAACCTCCATAGCCGAGCGCCAAGGCGTCACCAAAAAAGACTTGGTAGATGAAATCGGCAGACGCAGAGATGTTCTGCATTGGATGCGAGAACGAAATATAAGAAGCTACAAAGATGTTGCCGCCATAGTCGCAGAATACTACGCAAGACCTAAGCACATTTACAGCAAAGTACTCGCAGGGGAGGAGGTAAAATCAATTGCCGCTTCTAGAAACTCTTGAGGCCTGGTCTTTCCGCCTCTTCGGAGGCATAGCCCCCTACTTTCTAAAACACATTTACGAATTCAAGGCTATGCTCGAAAGGGCACGTATCAAAATTTATCCTGAAACATACGTGTCCCTCATGTTCTTCACCGCATTATTAACGATTCCAGTATCCGTAATATCACTGGTTTTTCTACTTGCATTCGGCTTCATGCCAATCATCTTCTTAATTCCCTTTCCATTCTACGTCATGGTAGGGTTTCTGTTAATCCCCATGTCCAAGGCCAGCGACCGAGCATCTGGCTTAGAGCGAGAAATGCCCTTCGCAGCCGCCTACATCAGCGTAATGGCATCAGGAGGCATCGCGCCTTACACAAGCTTCAAACGCCTCTCAGACGTTGAACTGATGCCCGCCATGCGCGGAGAAGCCAGAGAAATAATAAAAGACGTGGAAATCTTTGGTATAGACCCACTATCGGCCTTGGAACAAGCGGCAAAAAAGAACCCCTTGGACATATTCCGAGACTTCCTCTCAGGCTACGCCTCCACCGTAATCATCGGCGGAGACATAGGACACTTCCTTGAACGTAAAGCTGAAGAAATCTTCAAGACACGCGCTCTACGCGTCAAGGCCGCAGCAGAACGACTTGGTATGCTGCTGGAAACTTTCATCATTGTGATGGTCATGATGTCGCTGTGCTTCTACATCTTGTTCAGCGTTGACTCGATTTACAGCGTCGGCGTAACGCTTTACTCAGGCATCATACTGTACACGTACCTGTTCACGCCTCTACTGTCGTTGATGTTCATCTACTTAGCGCACAGCATGCAGCCGAAAACGCCCATCGTAGACATGCGACCATACAAGGTGTACGGAATCTGCGGTATAATCGGCATAATCCTGTTCCTGCTACTCTCGAACTTCGTGGGTACTGTGGTGATATTCAGTGGAATCGACGCCATAATTGACCTGCCCGTGGCGATTACCATCGCCTTGTTCGTTGCGACGTTTCCAGCCGCCGTCGTGCACATGAAACTCTCAAAACAGAAAACAGGATTAGAACAGGGAATCACCAGTTTCCTGAGAGACTTAACTGAAGTCAGAAAAACCGGGCTGTCACCTGAAAAATGCATAGAAAGCTTGTCGAAGCGTGAGTATGGCGTATTCAGCAAAGAACTTCGCAAGATAAGCTCGGAGATTTCCTGGGGTATTCCAGTTAAGAAAGTCATCATGCAGTTCCTTAAGCGAACAAAAAGCTGGATGACTCAGCTGGTCATGTTCCTTCTCGTTGAGACAATAGACGTCGGCGGAGGCACAATTGCAATGATTGAATCGCTTGCCCGGTTCAACAGCTTAACTCAGGACGTTGAAAAGGAAAAGCGGATGTCCGTGCGCCCATACATTATGATGCCTTACTTGGCTTCAATCTTGCTTGTGGCAACGACCATCATGATGCTGAGTTTCACAACAGGCACTCTGGGTGTTGGGGCAATAGCTGGCGAGGCAGGAGCTCCCCAGAAAGACTTCAGCGGGATGAAACTGATATTCTTAACGTCGGTAATCTTCCACAGCTACCTGATAGGTATAGTGGCTGGAAAGATTAGTGAGGAGTCTGTGGCTGCTGGGTTCAAGCATGCGTCAATACTTGTCGTCATTGCATGTGTAGCGGCTAAGGTTGTGCCTCTTTTCATAGCAGTGTAACAGGAGCGGAGAAAACACGGGATACAGTCATTCGCAAAGTTTACGGAAAGATAAGCGAGCGGTTAGTCCAGCCGTTTCAACGGTTATATTGACCGCTGCTGTCATAGTCATGATACTTGTGGCCATGGGGTTTGCGAACAACTTTTTGGATGCGCGGATGGCTGAGAACGAGTTCAGCACCAACAAGCAGTTCATGCTTACCACCGGGCTTCAGATTGATGATATTGCGTGGACTATTGGGCGTACTCAGACGGTTCGTTACTCAAGCCAATACGGAAACATGAAGTTTGTATCGTCAGCGGTGAACTACACTTTCGAAGTTTATACTGGAGGAACATGGGTACCAGTTTTTTCTAACGTGACAGGGATGATTCTGTTCAATATACCTGTAAGTATATACTCGGTCACCAACAACTACTTCGAACGCATAATGCCCGCGTCCAATGGTTCTTTCCTGCAGGAAGGCCCTTCAGCACCCGTGAGTCAGGTGTTCTGCGTCGAGAAACTGCCTATGAATGAGGGAAACTACACCAGAATAGTTGTGGTTCCTTCCGTACGAATGTTAACCTCGACGATGACAGGGCCGCATGGACCGTCTTCAACCAATTACTACAAGTTTTATCTGCCTACTCTTGAACCGGGAAACCACCTCTATCGGTCTCAATCGATAACCATGACTGGCAGCGATATTATCAAAATAGCGAGAAGCGATGTTAGTCAAGTTCGAATTAGCGTTACTTTCCCAAATGATGATTCGGGGTTTGATGATGACTTCTTCAATTTTGATCATTTCAGTGAAACTATAACGCTGTCTCCTGACTCGGTTGTTGAGTTTTACGCTGGAAAAGTGATTGCAACGATAGGAAAGGTTTAGACATCATGGAGGATATAGCATGGTACAGATAACAATCGAATACATGATCATGATTCCGATCTTAATCATGCAGATTTTCCTCTTTCCCTTAACCGCCGGTTGGATTATGAATACCTGGGTGGACTCGCGCCAGACGCTTGCGTTGCAGGAAACGGCGAGTCATTTGGGCAGCTCTGTGCATCAGGTGTATTCCGCTTTAAATCATGAGTCAATAGCCGCTGGTGCTGTCAGCATTAGCTTGGAGATTACGCCTTTCATAGAGGGCTACGCGTACAGGGGGAATGCCTCTTTAAGCGATCCTGGGTCTGATTCTAGCCAGATTCTAGAAATTACGCTCAGGTTTATAGGAGGTAGCATAGATGCGACGACGTCTGTTACTTTGGGATCGAACGTGGAGTGGGACTTGAATTCGGCGTTTATGAGCAACTCAACTCACAAGAGCTTAATTGCCGACAAGATGCCAAACGGTACGATTCTGCTGTCTTTTGAAGGAGTCGACTAAAACTTGGTAAGTTCAACAATAGATCATATGATCGCCGTCACGGCTTTTCTAGCTGCGACCCTGCTTTTCATCGGTCTTTTCAACCAAACCATTCAGACGGCAGTTATTTATCAACGTCACAGAGCCACTGCAACCAAGGCCAGCGACTTACTTGACAATATGCTGCTGAGTCCTGGTATTCCAATGGATTGGGGGCAAGGCGATAGTTTTCCCTCAGGTTTTGGGTTACAAGACCCAGAATTTACGCAGTATAGGATTAGTTCTTTTTCACTTATGCGTTTAAATTCTGCAAGTGGAACCTCGGTTTTTTATCCAAAAACTGGTTCGTATTATAGTAATATAACTATTGGATCCAAAAGCTTTTTGTTGGTGTCTCAAAGTAGTGCCATTAATTATTCTATAGCATCAGAGCTTCTTGGAATTAAAAATCAATATGGCTTTCAACTTTTTTTCAATCCTGTAGTAACCGTCTCGGTTACAGAGGAGCATGCTGCAGGTCCACTGAGTTTATCCCTTGATGCTTATGGAACTGGGTTCCCCTTAGCAAATGCTCATGTGACCTATTGTTTGATAACCGTTGAATTAAATGGGGGTGCTGAAGGTAACCCTGCTTACATTACGGAATATGGAACGGTTCTCACCAACGAACAAGGCTCAGCTACTTTGAACTTCCCGCAAATTGACGATAGCGAGATGAGTTACGCCTTAATTGTTTATGCTCATCTCGGCGGTTTAGTTGGAGTGGGATATCATGAACGCGTTTCTTCTGAAGACGTGTATGTGGTACCTTTTATTGACAACCTGTCTGAAGGCAAAATCTTAATCGCGCACAATTATGACATCGAATATACTGATCCTCCAAGTGCTGAGGTGAAATATAATGCATCGCTTGTTTACCTAGCAGAAGATTTTACGTTGCGTGAAATGCCTTTAGAGAATTCTTATGGTCACATTAACTCTGGTGACGGTTCCCCTTATGAAGTGGTTAGTATTCCTACTGACAATCCGGGAATTTTGATAATTACTTACAAAAAAAGTGCTAATTTAGGCGGGATAGTTATGATGCCTTGGGGAGTTAGTGCTCTGGCTTTTCCCGTTGTTTTCGGGGGTGACCCAACGAAGCAGGCGTGGGTTGCCACAGACATGCGTCAAGTCACAGTAGGTGGAATCGCGTACCAAGCGAAGATTGCAGTTTGGAGTTTAGAAGGATATCAGGTGATCGGCTAAGATGATGCGTACAATCGAAGTCCTAATAGTTATAATTATAATCACGGGCGCTTTCATAGCCGCGTCTTTCTTTGCTGTTTTGCCTTGGCCAAGGCAGGTTTCGCCTGTGAACCTTAGGCGCCTATCGTTTACTACGTTGCAGCTGTTGGATTCAAACTATGACTTGAGCAAAGCCGCATTTGAAATTGACAACTCTACGATTTGGGGAGAACTGCAAGTTGCGCTTTCCGCTTCGTTACCGCCCAACGTCATATACAACCTTACCGTTTACGAAGTGGGTGGCAGTGCAGTTGGCGCTGAACTATACCATAACTTAGGTACTGTTTCAAACACGGAAAGTTTGGGTTCAACTTCAGACGCGTCTTCCTACATGACTGCTTCTGCAAACGTGACATTTAACGTTATTCCTGAAAAAATAGGTGAGCACAGTGGTGGAGGAACATTGTACATATTAAATTGTAGTGACGCACCTGGTTGGTGGATTACAGGCTACACGGCACACAGCCTAGCACAAGACCTGTATAACCTTCTTTCATCGTACTTTTCTGATACGGTAATGGTTCAGAGCACAACGGAACTCGGGGAAATATTGGACGGAAATCCCCTTCACGGAGAAACTTTGCAAAATGCTGTGGTTATAAACACGTGTGGAGAAGCGGTACCCATCCCGTCAAGCTATGCAGCTCTGTACGATGGTAACTCTTACGCTGAGTACTCCTACGAAGTAGGCAAAAGAGTCAACCTGTACAATTGGACATGGACAAGTATAGTAGGCTGGCCCTTCTATTACGTAAGTAATACTAATGAATTCTCAAGTAGTCAAAACAGCTGGGGAATTTATGGAATGGCCCTAGTCGGCAACCCTGGTCTAAACGCTTTTCTTCAAGGATTGGATAATCGCCCTTCATATACCCCAAGCAGTAGTTCAACAAGTAGTCCTGGCGTTGTATACTTATCCACCAATGCCTTAGAAAGCAGCAACTATTACGGCATTTATCCCTCACCATACCAAACGTCTACAAGAGCACTATCTACATCAATTCTTACCGAGTACCATTTGGATGTAACAACTTACGTCTTCAACCCCGTTGGGGGTTCGATTCCAGCCGCTATATACAGACACGCCGTAACAGGCGGTACATATCAAGGCGCGTTTTACGCTATAGGCTTAACGCGAACACCCGATATTAGACTCACTGCTCTAGGTCTTTTGGCTGACTATAAGCCTAGACTTTACCGTTCTGAGTACACGACTTATGGAACTTCCAGGCTTGTTGTTCTGCAACTCGGGTTAGTGGGGGGCGTCTAAGCTGAAATTGTTTAAAGTAAATAGAAAAGGCCAGTTTTCAATTATCGCCGCTTTGCTCGTTGCGTTGGTTCTGATCGCCGCAGTAATGACAACCTATTCTGCTATTCGTTACAGTAACCTTCAGGATCAACCTCAAGTGTTGAGTGCCATAGATGAAATAAATTTGGCGTTGAAACAGGTCGTAGGGTTCACGGTGGGCTATTATGGTTCGGTCTTGCAGATTACGGGCAACACTTCGTATGCTAGGCTTTTAGCCTCGAATTATTTGCAGAGTGGTTTGAGTAACATTGGTGACATCAGGCCAGAATGGGGTGCCTCATTTGACGTCACTGCGTTAAACTTGAGAGCGGACTGGTTCTCAAACGCGAGTTACAGTTCTGGAAATCTGTCTATTAAATACGATTTGGTAGGTATAGGCTTGTACAATATGACTTACTCCGCCTCGTCCAGATTAGACGTGGAAATATTCAAATCCTCTTCCAGCCAAGCATTTTTGAGCATAACTAAAGATGAGAGTGAGCCCCTAGTTAACTTGGCAAAGGAGAACTTGCGCTTCTATCATTACATTAACTCTACCTCAACGTGGGAACTTGTGGCTCCGAGTGCTGACCCAGTAACTTATGCAAACGGCACTTACATACTTGATTTTCCTGCTGGAGTAGATCCCGATTCCTACATTATAAAAATTGAAGATCAAAGAGGAATAATAGTTGTAGCTTCATCTTTCAGCAGCTATACGGCCACGTTGACACGTAACAGCACTTACACCAGCGCAGATTACGTGGACTCGAACGATTCAGACGTGGACTTTTCTGCAGACAGTGGCACACAATCGAACTTTGCGGCCCAACAATCCGCACCAGACTCGATCTATGACACTATGACTGAAGTGAACAACGGAGGCGGCTTGTTAAATGTGACCTTCATTAACGGTGAATCGTTTGAGGGAACTTGGACTCCTTCAGGTTGGATTGAAACTGGTAATTGGGATAAGGAAAACAATCGGGCACATGATGGTACTTATTCCGCAGATTTTGACGGCTATGGATATTATGGTGCGTCTGGATATTTGTATACCCCTGAAATGGATTGCTCCAACGCAGAAGCAATATACGTAGACTTCTGGTTTTATGATGAAGGTTGTGAAAACAACGAGTTTCGACTTTATTATCATGGTGAAAGCGGCTGGGACTACTACTACATTGAATTAGGAGCGTTTACTGAAAACCAGTGGGTTCACTATCAACAAAAAATAACACTCAATGAATACCTTGTTTCAGATTTCCAAGTAAGATTCCGGGCATATGATCTTGAAGACGGCGAACATGCTTACATTGATATGGTGACTGTGAAAAAAGAAGTGGACACTACTAGTTATCAGTTGGACCTTGAAGAACAATGGACAAACGTAAACTACACTGATCCCCAGCAAGATCTTTGCATCAAAGCGGGTTCATTAGGCTCTGAACCCTTATTGGTTGATGTATGGAATGGTGGGAGTGGGACATGGGTTAACGTTGCTTCGCTCACTGGGATAGTTAACGGATGGAAAAACGTATCCGTTTCTTCATACTTGACTTCGCCAACATTCACAATAAGATTTAGAGGAAGCAGCGAAGGTTCAGATTCAGTTCAGGATTCTTGGAATATAGACGCTGTGCTGCTGGGGCCCCAGCCTGATCTTAGTTTCCTGTTGGCACAAGAAGAGTCAACAATAGTTGTAGAATGGTTACAGAACGGTACAATGCGATGGCTAGGGCAGAACTTGAAATTAATTACAGATGCGAAGCCGATTCCCCCCGTTGCCGTTAAAGGTATTCATCTGAACCAAACTATAAACGGCGTGGAGCAGGAAGTGCCGTTCCAAGTCGAGGATTGGGCGTCGGAATATAGGATTCCGCTGGGATTAACAAGCAATATGACGGTTTTCGGCAACAGGGAGATGATTGTTTTTCTCTTGGACTCCACTATATCAGACTTTACGTTATGGTGGGATGGAAACGACGAAGCAATTCAAACACCCTTAGCCTATACACCTCAATACTTCACGGGAGATGACCCTGCTCACAATAGCCTAACCAACGGCATAATATCTCTCCAAATTGGAGGTTTCAGCGTAACCTCAACAGTTGTCGGTACAAGCACTTTGAGCACAGCAAACTTCATGCGCATAAATAACGAAAACAGCGTTTATGGCGCTGGAGCGGCCTATGTTGTGCATCATGGAGTGGTTAGAGACATTGTGCAGCAAGAAGCCGAATGGAACGGTGGGGCGGATAACTGTCCAAACCTTTACGCGAACATCGTAATTACCCTGCCCGCCAACGCAACCTATTACACGTATCAACTGAGATTGATGTTCATAGACTCAACGCAGCCCAGAACAATCACAGACCTATGCCCCATTAGACTATCATCCACTATAGGAGGTTCGCCGCAGGTGCAAACTGAAGACGGAACATCGGGCGGCTTTCCAGTGGTGGTCACTGGTACCGGCCTATTCTCAAATTACACGAGCGGAGGCTGGACTGCGCATCACTGGAGCCAACTCATCTCAGGAACAAAAGGCACGGGGATAATGTTCACTGACAGCTTTAACCAGCAACTTTACGCATTTGACTCCATCGCAGCGACTCCTCCTACCGGCGCGCTTAGCGCTACTAGCACATCGTTGATTGAGCTATTGCCCGTGAAGTTACATCAAGTCCAATTCACTAATGCAATGGACATAACTTGGCGAGGCGCCGTGGTGACATTCGATAACACAGCTCCAATCTATCAATCCAGTGATGAGAGTGGCTTGTGGATACTTGCCGAGTACCCACCGACGGTCACCGTGACGGCGAAAAGCTAAACCGCCTTGATTTCACCACTTCACGCTAATGTTCAACCTATATAATAGGAGGCTATAGTCTGTTCCGAGCATTAGAATCAAAACCTCAGCAGCCACAAATTGAACGCCGAGAACCAGATTGTTTAGTTACTGAATTACCCGGAATGTTGATTCCTAATTCATACAAGTTAAATAGAAAATAATTGCTTCCCTAAACTAATAATGGTGTAAACATAAAATGTCAATCAAAAAATTCTTGAACTCCAAAAAAGCCATATCGCCAATACTCGCAACGCTGCTTCTCATAGTCATCGCGGTCGCAGCTATAGTCGTCACCTACGCTTGGATAACCACGTACATGGGCAGCGCAACTCAGCAAGCAGGAGTAATACTCTACAACGAAAACGTACGCTTCGACACAGACGCCACAGAAATAACGGTTGGTAACTCAGGAACCAGCGATTCAAGAATCGTGAGAGTGTGGCTAGGCACCTCCTCCGGAAACATGACAGACGTCACCGGCGACACAGACATAACCGGTTCAGGCACACTACTCAACGCAGGCGGCACAGCCACAATTACCGTTGACTGGCCAAACGACGTAGCCAGTGCATGGCAACCGGGAGAAAACTACTACTTCAGAGTAGTCCCCAACCCAGGGCAATTCCTAGAATTCCAAGAGCAAGCTCCACAATAACCACTTTTCCACTTTCAAAGGACATATCACCGAGGCTAAAACAAAATTTTATTAGCCTAAATCCTGAATCACTAAAACCACACCTGAAAACTCCGAGGGTGCCATCAACTTGCAATCGATCTTTATGGCCTCGAAAGTCACGCTTTCATTAGCCATTCTTCTCTACGCGTCGTGGAGCGACTACAAAACCAGAGAAGTAAGCAACCGCGTCTGGGTGATATACGCGCCCATAGCGCTCTTTCTATCTCTTGCTGAACTACTGCTTTACGACCCGTCCAAACTTCCTTTGTTCGGACTAAGCTTCGGCGTAACCGCCGCCATCGCTTTTGCATTGTTCTATTCTGGCGGATTCGGAGGAGCCGACTCCAAGGCTTTAATGTGCATCGCTTTGGCATTGCCCTTCTCCACTGCAGCGCTGTTCACGCCTCTCTTTCCATCAGGAATTTCCCCTATTTCACAGGTCCTTTTTCCATTAACGATATTCAGCAACGCCGTTTTATTCGCGGCGGCAAGCGGCATCTACCTGCTTCTCCACAACATCGTCTGGAACGTTAAACATGGGCAGAAAATCTTTGAAGGCACCCTTGCAGCCGAGTCCATCGTAAAAAAATTTTTAGTCCTGATAACAGGCTACAAAGTTTCAGTCGCGAAGTTACAGGAGAAATGGCATGTTTACCCAATGGAAGACGTAGACGACGATGGCAAAAACCCGCCTAAAAGAAAACTTGTTGTGGTGCCCAGAGACGAAGGAAGAAGCGAAGTAGTTGGACGCCTCTCCAACGCGGTTGACACCGAAAAAATCAACGACTACGTGTGGGCGACACCAGGCTTGCCAATGCTTATTTTTGTAACAGCAGGCTTGATTGTCTCCGTGTTGTTTGGGGACATTGTCTGGTTACTGGTTAGCTTTATCCTCGGCTAAACTCGGTAACTCTTGTTTTCTAAGTTTTTGCTGCGTTTCGAATAAGAAATTGAGGCAGCTAACGTTAAAACCGAGCCGAAACCAACAAACATGATGCCGTATGCTCTGTAAGGATAGTTACCTAAGGCTGCACTAAGGGAAAGCCCTTCGCTGACCTGTTGGTAAGAGTAGAAAAAGGCGCTCACAGCAAACAGTGCAATCGCCATCAACAGTAAACACATTTCAACTTTGAACTTCGAATCGTTCTCCCCCTATGATGGCTCAGTCTATAACGAAAAAGGTTATTTTAGCTTTGCGGAAAATAAGTGTCAAAGGTGTTCTCCAGTGTTGCGAACAGAATGTATGAATGAACTGTTGGATTTTCTTAAACAAGACCCTGAAAAACGCAACGTCGTAGTTATGCCGGACTTTTTTTACGACCGCTTAATAAGCATGGACTGCGACGCGGCTCGTTTTTCTTCTGCAATCGCGGATATAACTGAGCGAAAAGGCGGCAGCATCGACGGGGTTAAGCAAACAGACATCCGTGGTGGAAACGCGATTAACACGGCATCAGCTTTATCCGCGTTAGGTATAGGCGTAACTCCGATTGTCTGCACGAACAAGCTGGGTCTTCAACGGATAGACTTTTATCTTGAAAAATACCGCGTTGACCTGTCACATGTTAAAATCGTGGAGAAAGCATCCATGACAACGGCGTTGGAACTTAAGACGGAAAACGGCAAGGCCAACGTGATGCTCAGGGATGTAGGTGCGCTAGCGGATTTTGGTCCTTCAGACCTGACTGACCGCGATTACAAGCTTATTGAAAACGCGGATTACGTTTGCCTATTCAACTGGGCTGGAACGAGAAAATATGGGACCACGCTGGCTGAAAACGTTTTTGACAGGGTTAAAACTCGGGGAAAGGGCAAGACTTACTATGACACGGCAGACCCAACTCCAAGTAGCAGACGGGTTTCCGAGCTTATGCGTGATGTTCTGAAAACCAGCAACGTGGATGTTTTAAGCTTAAACGAGAACGAGGCGGTCTGCTACGCTTCGCTGCTTAGTGACGAGGTAAGCGAGCAACGAGGGAAACGGCGTTTTGACGAATTAGCAATGGATGCCGCCAGAGTTCTGGCTAAGAATTTGCCTGCGAGAATTGACTTGCACACCACGGGTTTCTCTGCTACTTTCAGGGATAAGAATGAGGTTGTTGTTCCCGCCTTTAAAGTTGAAGCGTTAAGGGCAACGGGTGCAGGTGACTCTTGGAACGCTGGAAACATACTCGCTGACGCGAACGCTCTTTCGGACGAGTGCCGATTAGCCTTGGCGAACGCGGTTGCCGCCTACTATTTATCTGACCCAGCGGGTTCGCATCCGACCCGACTGAAACTGGTCAAGTTCATTGAGAAAGCATCTGAATAATTTCAAGCAAATTAGCTTTTAACCCATGGAGTGAGGATGCAAGGAACATGGCTGGACTGTTCGGAAGTCTTGGTGTAAACGGCTTAGTAGTCGGGCACCTGAAACCGCACGTTCATTCGGTTGACGTTTGAAGGTGAATCATTAAAAGCGGCAAGCGATATAATGGAGAAAGGAATCTCGTTAGTCAAAAATCAGGTTGAGGAATGGAAGAAATGAAAGCTGTAGTCTTAGCTGCGGGAGAAGGTGTTAGGCTTCAGCCGATAACGGCGACTAGGCCGAAGCATTTGGTAAAAGTGGGTGGGAAGCCGATTCTTGAGTATTGCTTGGACGCGTTGAAAGCTTTTGGCGTAACTGAAATTCTTATCATCACGCATTACATGGGTGATGCCATCCGCCAATTTTTCGGCGACGGCGAGCGGATGGGTTTGAAAATCTCGTATGTGGAGCAGGCTGAGATGCTTGGAACTGGCAACGCGGTGAGTGCGGTTGAGCCATGTGTGGATGGTGACTTTGTTCTTGTTTACGGTGATTTGTTGTTTGCCCCTGAGGCTGTGGCTAATGTGATTCAATTGTATGAGGCGGAAAAACCAGGTGCTGTCATGGCTGTGGTTCCTGTAAAAACGCCAGAAAGCTACGGCATAGTGGAAATTGCAACCGGGAACGCAGTAAAAAGCATAATCGAAAAGCCGGCTTCGGGCGAGGCGCCTTCGAATTTGGCGAATGCGGGGTTATACGTGTTCTCCAACGAAATTTTTGATAAGCTGAGGCAAACGCAGGCTTCTATTCGCGGAGAATGGGAACTCACCGATGCCCTCTCTCTGCTTATCAAGGATGAAAAGAGGGTTTTGGCTGCTGAAATTTCAAAGGATGACTGGCTTGACATTGGAAGGCCTTGGGACTTGTTGGAGGCGAATGGTTGGGCGCTGAAGCGGATGGAACACAAGGTTTACGGGACAGTGGAGAACGGCGCGCACTTGATAGGTCCAGTGACGGTGGCGGAAACCGCGCGAATCCGTTCTGGAGCGTACATTGAAGGCCCAACCTTTATTGACGAGGGCAGTGACATCGGGCCTAACTGTTTCATTCGCCCGTGCACAAGTATAGGTAAAAACGTTCGCGTGGGGAACGCCTGTGAAATCAAAAACAGCATAATCATGGACGGGACGCATGTGGGTCACCTATCTTACGTGGGCGACAGCATACTGTGCGAACGCTGCAATTTGGCGGCGGGCACCATTACCGCTAACCTCCGTCTGGACGATGGGTCGGTAAAGATGCTGGTGAAGGGCGAAGTTGTTGATACTGGAAGAAGGAAGCTTGGGGCGATTCTGGGGGACAACGTGAAGACGGGGATAAACGCGCTTTTAATGCCTGGCGTGAAAATCGGAGCAAACAGCTGGGTAGGAGCGAACTTTACGGTTCGCTCGGATTTGCCGGCTAACACTGTTGCGTTGCTGAAGCAAGCTGAAGACAGACGCGAAAAAACCAGCGAATAACAGCCATTTCTTAGCAAACCAGCATATTTGCCGTTTAATAACCAATCATTGCAGAACTCAATAGAGGAAGTTAAGAAACCCACAGCACGCAAGAATGGATGTGGCTATAGCGCGCGCGCTTTAGAAAAACCCGTGTCAATCAGGACAAATTACGAGTCAATTGACAGAAGATCACAGTTCAAACCGCTAAAACTAAGAGTTTTTATCTTCATAAGCAAATTTTTCCCTCTTTGCCCAATATATTTTTGGGCAATTATAAAACCTCCTTTACCTCCGCTTCGAGCTGCACCAAAAACAAACGCCAGACCGCATATTTGCCGCCTATTTGGATCCAAATAGCGGTTCTATGCAGAAACGGTAGAAGGGGGTCTATGCGCACAGGCGCTGCGGTTTTCTATGCAGTTTAGTATATATAAAACCGTTGTTCTAATCGTAGTTTTTTATAAAGTTTGTATTTTTAACGATTAAAACGTAAAGGCATAAAGTGTGCGATCTCATTTAAGAAATTGTAACATTTTGGCAAGGAAAAAAGAAAATGAATAATATTTCCAGTTTAGTGTTTGCGTTTCTCGAAGTACACTACCAAGCCAGCGCTAACCACAAC
>CAZZLA010000007.1:0-16985 GCA_964655035.1 uncultured Candidatus Bathyarchaeia archaeon
TTCTTTCGCAACCAGCTGCTTCAGCTTCTTCTCCATCTGCAACTCGTAAACATGCTCCTTCACCGGCGGCGGCAGATACTTCTGTTTATGAACCGACTCGCAAGGCACGATGCGCCTTTCCCCGACTTTGACCGTGACTTTCTCGCCGTCAACCGAATCCTCAAACTCCTCCAGCGCCTCAACAATCCAGTAGCCCTCGCTCTCCGTCAAAACCTTAACTTTATGCACACCCGTGTAATACCAAACTTCACCCATACAACTCACACATAACCTTCCCTAACCAGCAGATATAAACGCTCGCAAAGCCACAGCAGCTACAACGTGTACTCCTTACACTTCTCAACAAGCGTCACCTGACTTTTCAAGTCCCGCACAAACCCCGCAAACAAACCCGCACTCTCAGTGTGAACAGGAAAAATCCGCTTCGCATTTACCTCTTTAAGCGCCTTCTTCAACCGCAACGGCATAATATGCCCCGACACATGCACGTGGTACTGGGGCAAACCGTAATGCCTCAGCCAGTTAACCAGCCTCTCATAGTCAATCTCCATCTCCTCGTTGAACGGCTCCGAAGTGGACAACACGTAGCAGCTGCCCGCCGCAGGCTGAAGCGGCACAAGCTCATCACAATCGTAAAACGACACGGCTAAAATCACATTGCACTGCTGCTTCGAAACTTCGAACACATCAAAAATCTTGTTTTCCCCCTCATACTGCTCAATCAGTTGCTTCTCCCACTTATCAAAACGCTTCTTCGACTTTCGAAAAATCATCATCCCCTCATCATCAAAGGCTGGAACCGTCAAACCCTTGTCCTTTCGAAGCGCCTCCAGCAAGTAAGCCTGCTTCAGTGAAACAGCCAGGCACCGCTTGTTCTTCTTGGCTATGTGAAAGAAACTGTTCAAGCGGTCAACATCCGAAGACGCAAACTCGGCAAGCATGATGCCATCAGCACCCGCCAC
Source organism: uncultured Candidatus Bathyarchaeia archaeon (assembly GCA_964655035.1). Lineage (GTDB taxonomy): Archaea > Thermoproteota > Bathyarchaeia > Bathyarchaeales > Bathycorpusculaceae > SG8-32-3. The sequence continues at coordinate 963 of CAZZLA010000007.1, forward strand.
GATGCTGTTCAACTTGCTTTCAACCTCAGCTTCGGAGGAAACCGTTGCGCCCGTCATGTTCGTAGCTTCAGTAACGATTGCCGTTGGCTTCGCTTTCTTGGCGTTCTCCACGAAATCGCGGGTCATCTCAGGCTTGGCACCGTGGTCCCTGAAATCGCCAGTGTAAACAACCGCGCCGTTCGAAGTGTGAATGATAAAACCGTAAGCACCCGGAACCGAATGGTCAACGTGAAACGGATCAATCTCCAAGTTGTCAACACTGATCTTCTTGCCCGTGCGGAAAGCCTTGAACTCAATGTCAGAAACGCTGAACTCCAAGTTTGGACGACGAACATCGCTAAGCGCCTGCAAAATCGTCCGCGTCGTCTCGCCGCAGTACACTGGAAGTTCACGCTTTATAAACGACAGGTAAGCCGAATGATCCAAGTGACCATGCGATATGAAAACCGCGTCAACCTCAGGTGGACCACGGTCAAACTTGTAAACCCCAATGATCTTTGGAAGGATGCCGAGTTCTTGGAGGCTTTTTTCGCTCTTCGGCGAGAGGAACGGCGGCGAATAAAACTGCTTTTTCATGGCAAAGGACATGCCGAAATCAAAAAAAAACCCGCGTGCCCCTGTCCTGAAGCAAGATTTTGTTTCCGCCGATTTCGTCTACGCCGCCATAGAAGGTTAATGTAGTTTTGTTTTTGACCATTTTTTCTTCACCGCTGCAACTCGGCTTTTTTGCAGACGTTTGACATGACTAACATGATTGAGGGCATGGTGAAAACGCTGAAAATCCGCGTGTACTTGGAGGCACCTGCCTTCTTGACGGTGTTAACGTCACCTCCACCCTTCAAGTAGCCTGTTACGAACGCCCTGGCAATGGATTCCGCTTTGCCGTTGCTGTACAATGGCTGAAGATAATGCCCAGAGTAGTATAGGAATACGGCCACGTCCCACGCTTTGTCGCCCCCGTGAGAAGCCTGCTCAAAATCCAACAGGTAAATCTTGCCGTCTGGGTCAACTATAACGTTCTCCGGTTTTGTGTCGCCTAACGTAACGTTAAGGGAATGCACTCGCGCGAACACTTCTCCCACCTGCGTTATTTTTTCGAGGTCGTTCTCCATTTTTTTTCTGCTTGTAGCCCTTGCGACGCGTTTGATGGCGTTGCTAAGATCTTCGCCTTCTATGTACTCCATGAAAACCAAGCGTTGGCTATGGCTCACATGCAAAATTTTCGGAACTTTGAATCCTTCGCAGCGCAGAAACTCGCTAATTGCATATTCTCTTGCGAGCCTATACCGTCCTACCACGGCGAAGATTCGAGTTCCAAAAGACCACAAACTGAGCGGAAACCATTTAAAGCCAGACCAGTCTTTAAACCGCTTAACAAGAACCTTCTTTTCCTCGCCATTCGGGTAAGCTTTAATCAAGTATAAGTCGTTCAAGACGCCGCCCACTGGTTCATACTCAATCTTGGCGTTATCGCCGTTCAAAAGCACCTTTCGGGCAAAATCCCCAATGTTAAGTTTGTCAGCTAAAGAAACTAGGCCCTCTGCTGTGGGCACGAAAAGATATTTTTGTGGGTCCACAAAACGCCGCGCCAAATAAGCATCTTTTATCACGTCGAATTTTTGAAGTTTTAGGAGGGCTTCTGTGTTCTGAGAAAAGAAGTTTAAAAGCTGCGGGAAAGCCGCGAAAAGAGAGATAAATAGGGTTCTCGGCGCGTTCTTAAAAATGTTTGTGAAGCGAACTTTCGGGTTTTGGCTTTCAACCACAAATTTTTTGGGAATAATAACGTAGCCGTCTGAGAGAATGATTTTCTTTTCTTTTTCAAGCTGCTTCAAGGCTTCCATGTAGCCTTGGAAGACCAATTCAACTTCCTTTTTAGGGGCAGCGCCGTTCATGAAGTTTGATAAGCCATAAGCCAGCGGAGGGAAAATCTTAACTCTGTTTAGAATAACCTCGTACATGAAATATTCTGGTTTGATGTGAAGGCGGTACGAAAGCTCTGGAAAGCTGAGAACCAAGTTTTCCAGCAACTCAAGAATTAGACGCTTCTTCAACAGTATTTCCTGTGTATGCAAATACTTTTCGCCGGAAAGAGCGGTGTGAGGAAAAATCAAAGTGCCAGCTAACGCTTCACCTAAAAAGCCTCTTTCAACGTCTCTTTCAAAGACCCATTGGTCAACAGCGAAGAAAACGATGTTTTTTCCGCCCACGATTTTGACGTAGCTCATTAGTCTGGGCTGAAAATCACGAATCACCGTCACGATTTCTGATGTCGCTTTCGCGTTTGACGGCACCATAGGATTGTTGCCGAGCTGGCTTATGGCGGTGACTTGGGCTGAACCAGCGATGTGTCTGCAAAACTCGAAAATCTGATTGTGCAAGTCATCGTTTTTTCTGCTGGAATCTTTGTTCAAGTCGTCACCTTGCAGGATATACTACAGAATTGTGTGTGGAGAGATATATTTTTTTTAGTGCTTCGTGGGCTCAAAAGAGCCAGTAGGTTTTCTTGCAATGAAGTGCGCTGAATAGGCTTGTTCTGTGTTGTGTGAGATGCGTTAAATGATTGGGTGTCGTGTTCTGATTTTTTTCAGCATAGGGTTTAATGATGCCTGGTTGGACGGTTCAACTGTTACGCCGGTGTTTGCTGATGAGCTTATTTTTCTGCATATGAAGTTCAGTGAGTCTTCAGTGAAGTTCAGCAGGTTGTTCCCTTCGTTTGTGAGTTTGTATATTTTTCTTGGTCTTTCGGTTGCCATGTTCCATTCGCTGTTGACATAGCCTTTCTTCTCAAGCGTGGCGAGGAGCGGGTAGATGGTGCTGGGGCCGAAGTAGACGCCGAAGCTTTTGCGGATTTTGGTGATTATCTGGTAGCCGTGCATAGGTTGAGCGTTCAGGAACTGTAGAACAATAAGGTCTAGTAAGCCTTTCATCAATTTGACTTGGGTTTCTTTTTGGGGATTTGTCATGTTTGTTTTTTCCCTTGTGTATTTCTGTTGAACAGTTTTTCTGTTCTACTTGTGTACAATATGTCCGTTATCAGACATATCTCATGTCGTTATAGAGAATAAACACAAATATAAACGTTCATACTCACAATAAGCATACAAAAGCATAACCCAGCAATACCAAAACCTGAACTACAACATAAATTAAATAAGCCAAAACATAGACACATCAACACAAAACCCGCAAAAAAGGGGAAAACCATGGCGGAAGTCTACCGAAAAGAAATTGTTCAACGCATAATTAAAAACCTGCTAGACATCCAACTGTTACGGATGGTACAAGCCCAACCCTTATGGGGATACAAGATCAAAAAGAAAGTGGAAAAAAACTTCCAAATAAAACTCAGACATGGCGCCCTTTACCCCATGCTCAACTCCTTGGAACAAAAAGGCTTCCTCACAAGCCAAAAACAAACCAAAGGCGGAAGAGCTCGAAAAGTATACACCATAACAGCAGACGGCAAAGAATACATTCAAAGCTATTATGACGTACTCAAAGAGCAAATCGAAGGCGAAGACCTCAACTAGTTTTCCCACCTCTACCTAGGCTTGTTCACGTACGGAAATATCACAATCCCGCATTTTGAAAACGCTTAAAGCCTCTTAAGGAATAAAAAATTGTTAGAGGCAGATTGTTATGACGGAAACTGTGACAGCCTACGTGGTTGCCAACGTGAAGCGCGGCAAGGAACAGGACATAGCCCAGAAAATCATAAGAACAAAAGAGGTCACAGAAGCGCGCGTTGTGCGAATAGAAGCCAAAAGTCTAGGGCAGCTAGACAAGATCGTCACGGACATCCGGCAGATGCCTGAGATCCAGCAGACCAGCACACTTGTCGGTGCCCAGTAAGAGATCCCACGCAATGCTGTTGCGTTAATGCGCCTGTGGCAGCTTCAGCAGGGTTGTTGAAGAGTTTTCTTTTCTTTCGTGATGTTAGGAGCTGTTTTTTCGGCCTGTTAGAGAATCGCCGGCTATCAGAGCGGGAAAAAGCTTTTATCCTTAATGCACCGAGACGTTTGCTCTGAGGAAAAAGAAAATGGCAATAGAAACTAGCAAAACCCTTGGCGGTGTCGGTGCAATCCTGATGTTCATTGGAATTATACCCGTCGTCAATTCCTATGCCGTCATCGAACTTGTCGGACTAATACTTGTTATGGTTGCCCTGTACAATTTAGCCAGCTACTACACTGACAGAGGCATTTTCAACAACGCGCTTTACGGTTTGATAGCAGGAATAGTGGGCGGCGTCATTGCGGTGGGGGCGGTTATTCTTTCGGTTCTAACTTCGCTAACTGAATTTATATACACGATTTATCCAACCTGGAATGGCGACTGGACCTCAATTTCAGGGTTAACCCCTGATCCGTCAAACTTCTCTCTAGATGCCGTCTTGCCTTTCCTTGCAGGACTTTTCGCAGCTCTCCTTGTTCTCTGGGTGTTCGCTATTATTGCAACCTTTTTTGTACGGCGCTCGCTAATCTCGCTTTCAGCAAAATCAGGCGTTGGCTTGTTCTCAACCGCTGGATTACTGATGCTCATAGGTGCAGTGTTGATCATAGCTTTCGGCTCAGGGTTAATTCTGATATGGATTTCTGCGCTATTACTTGCAATTGCCTTCTTCCAGATAAAACCCCAACAGACAACGTCGGCTGCGGCACCAACTTAGGTGCAAAAGCTGACGGCAGCCTTTTTTCTCATTTCACGCAAGATAAAAACGCAACGGTTTTTCCTACTTTAATTGTTTGACTCGCCTGTTCTATGAATGAAGTTTTCCGAAAGCTTAATTCGATAGCACACGAAAGTAACAAGCAGCAGAGGCGAATTGAATGGTAAAAGAAGAAGAGGAGCCTCGTTGCGACCGATGCGGCGAATTCATTGATGATTGCAAGTGTGCATGCCCATACTGCGGCAAAACTACTGGTTGCGATTGCTGCACCGGCTACGGCAGGGCAACAGGCGGATAAAAAACCGTATTCTTCGCCCGCTACATGTTTCGGTTGTGAAAAGACAAAATGGTAGTTAATAGTGTAAATTGGATGGCAGGCGGACAGCAGGGAAGCGGAGTGGACACTGCGGCAAACATTTTCGGAAAAGCATGCGGCTACGGCGGACTCTACGTTTTCGGAAGACGAGAGTACCACTCCAACATTAAAGGGTTGCACAGCTACTTCCACCTTCGAATATCCCCTCAAGAAGTGTTAGCCAACATAAACGACGTGAATTTGCTTGCCGCGTTCGACGCGGAAACCGTCGTGCGCCACATCAACGAAGTCATCCCTGAAGGCGGCGTAATCGTGGACTCAAAAGACATGAACACGAAAGTCCTTGATATAGCGACCTTTCCCTCTGAATTCCTAGAAGAAATCAAAAAATTAATGAAAGAAAAGAACATCGGCGAAACCCTGAACGACTGGCTTAACCATGCAAAACAGCGAAACGTCCACGTTTTCCCCGTGCCCTACATGGACCTGCTCAACCAAATCGGAGAAAAACTCGGCATAGCCCAGATAAGCAAAATCACACGAATGATAAACGTCCTGACCATAGGCTTCTCCTTCGCACTCTTGAAATACGACAGGAAACTCGCGGAAAAAGCCGTGCGAGCCACTTTTGCAGCAAAAGGAAAAATCGCCGACATGAACGCGCTAGCTTTGAACATGGCGTACGATTATGCGGAGCAAAACTTCAAAGACAATTTTAAGCACCGCCTCACCAAAGTCGACTCCAACGAAGAACGGCTGTTCCTCACGGGAAATCAAGCGGTCGCCATGGGAAAAGTCCTCGGCGGATGCAGAGTGCAAACGTACTATCCCATTACGCCCGCAGCTGATGAAAGCGAATATTTGGAAGCACATCAGATAATGAAAACCAGCAGCGGTGAAGACGAAGCCATCGTAGTTATCCAAACTGAAGACGAGATTGCAGCCATAAACTCAGCCTCAGGCGCCGCGTTAGCCGGTGCAAGAGCCGCAACCGCCACTTCTGGACCTGGCTTCTCGCTCATGGTGGAAGGGTTAAGCTGGGCTGGAAACGACGAGGTGCCAGTGGTGATAACTTACTATCAGCGAGGCGCCCCAGCCACAGGCTTGCCCACGCGGCACGCTCAAGGCGATTTGCGGTTTGTCATTCACGCTGGGCACGGAGAGTTCCCGCGGATAATTCTGGCGTCAGGGGACATTCAGGAATGCTTCTATGACGCGGCGAAAGCGTTCAATCTGGCTGAGAAGTATCAGATGCCCGTAATCCACCTCTTGGACAAGGCTATGGCGAACTGTTCGCAGAGTTACAAGGTCTTTGACTACGGTAAATTCAAGATTGACCGAGGAGAACTGCTTACGGAAAAAGATTTGGAAGGCAAAGAATACAGGCGGTTCCTCTTCACAGAAACAGGCGTTTCGCCCCGGGTGGTGTTGGGCACCAAGAATGGGCTGCACTGGTACACCGGCGACGAACATAACGAGGTTGGGCACATCAGCGAGGAGCCCTTCAACAGAATAAAGATGGTTGAGAAGCGAATGAGGAAGCTGGAACTTGTCAAAAAGGAAGTGCCGAATGAGGATAAACTCAAGTTTTACGGAGACACAGCCTCGGAAAACATTGTGGTAAGCTGGGGTTCGCCCAAAGGCGCCATACTGGAAGCATTGGACATGCTGAAACAAGACGGCTTCAGCTTAGGCTTCATGCAAGTGCGGCTGGTTCACCCGCTCCCTGCGGAACAGGTCAAGAAAGCGCTCGAAGGCAAAAAACGAGTCATAGACGTCGAAAACAACTTTTTGGGTCAGCTGGGCGGCGTAATTAAAGAGGCAACAGGCATAGCACCGAACTATCACGTATTGAAGTACACGGGGCGACCTATGACGACGACGGAAGTTTACGACGCGCTTAAGGCAATATTAACTGATAAAGCCAATGAAACGGAGGTGTTGATGTTTGGTTCTTAGTCCTTCAGATTTCCGAGTGCCCGAGGTCTACGCCGACTGGTGCCCGGGATGCGGCGACTTCGGCATCATGAACGGGCTACAGATGGCTTTCGCCGATTTAGGCTTGGAACCACACCAGATCGTGATGGTCTCCGGCATAGGCTGCTCAGGCAAGGAACCGCACAACGTGAAAACATACGGCGTCCACACGCTGCACGGGAGAACGCTGCCTTTTGCCATGGGAATCAAAGTAGCCAACCCAGCGTTGGAGGTTGTAGCTATAGGCGGTGACGGTGACGGCTTAGGCATAGGCGCAGGACACTTCGTCAACGCTGGAAGAAGGAACCTGGACATGACGTACATAATTCACAATAACGGCGTCTACGGCTTAACGAAGGGACAAGCGTCTCCCACGCTCAGGCTTGGATTGCAAACCAAGGCGCTGCCGAAACCTAACATCAACGAAGCAGTGAACAGCATTCAGCTGGCGGTGGTCTCGGGTTTCACGTTCGTGGCGAGGTCGTACGCGTACGATGTCAGGCACCTAAGGGACACCATAAAACAGGCTATTCAGCACAAGGGCTTAGCGTTCATTGACTGTTTGCAGCCGTGCCCCACGTACAACAACATAACCACTAAGGCGTGGTATTCGGGAGAAGATCGATTAGACGACAACGGAAAGCCTCAGTCTCGACTGTACAAGCTGGAGCAAACGGGCTTCAACCCCGAAGTGCACGATTGGGCTGAAGACCTCGAGAAGAAAATAGTGGCTATAAGTAAAGCGCGAGAGTGGGGTGACAGAATCCCAATAGGCGTCTTCTACAAGAACGAGCTGGAACCAACCTTTGAAGCGCGCATAAAAGACCGGATACCATTCTACCTTGAGAGATCGCCGGCGAAACAGAAGCTCTGCGACGAAAACGGATTGGCCCACGTAGACTTATCAGAGTTCATGGAAGACTTGAAAACAAGCTGAAAAGGTTCGCCTCTGCCCACAAGGGCTGGCTTACTCTTCGTTCTCCTCTTTTTCTTCGCCTTCGTCTTTTCCTACGACTTCGGCTTCAGCGAACCTGCTGCTTATGCGGGATACCCGTATCTTAACGTGGTCGCCGTTTTTCGTGTTCGGAACGAAAACCACTAACCCTTCAATTCGGGCTATGCCTTCTCCTCTTCGGCTCATTTCTTTAATTTCAACGTCGTATTCTTTGCCAACTTCAACGGGTTTAAGCGGACCCCTGTAACTGCTAAAATTTTGCCCTTCCATATTTTCACCTCTGTTTACAATGAAAAAACGAGTTGTTGTTTTGGGTCGTTTATGGTTTATTCAACAGTCATTGTTCCGAATTTTCCAACGTTAAGCTGAATTTCACCTTTGAAGCTGGTGACGTAACCGTTTTCTATCTTAATCTTGTTGCCGACGTTTACCTGGTCGATCTGCTCGTTCCAAAGTGTCAGTTTTATGCTTCCTGATTCATCTGCAACTATAGCATCGGCCACTTGGTAAGTTTCATCCTTGTATCTGGACCTTACTTCGCGGGTTTCGCCTTTCTCCATAACATTCGCTTCAACGGTGACCCGTTTCATCCCATTTCTTAAATCTTTAATGTTCAATTTTTCCTGTTCTCCATTATGTTAACCTTTCACCACAACCATATGCTCTTTTTTTGCGCGGGTCTTGGTTAAGGCTTTACTTGCAGAATTGCCTTTAATCCATATAAATCTTGCTAACCATCACAAAAAGACCGTGGATACTTTTAGCTGAACGTCTCGAAGCCAGTTTACGCATCTCATTTGTATCCTGTTTCACTTGCCAGCTATATTCCGAGTAGTAAACCTAAGATGATAATAGTCAAAAACAGGCTCGCGCCTGACACTAGAAGACACTTCATCCAGCTGAACCCTTGCAACTCGCCACTACTTTCAGTGGTGCCAGCGGCTTCCGTAATAGGTTTTCCCATGGCCACCTGTTCCGCGATTTGCTTATCGCTGGTTATGGCGCGGGTGATGAAGGTGCCTAAAGCTACAGTCCACATGTACACAATTGCTTGGATGATGTACCCTACGTTGTTGACGGTGGCAATTTCGTTTAATAACATGTCGTAGGCTCCTTGGAATTCTCCTGAAACGTAATTCAATATTTCGAGCGGGTAGTTTAGGTTGGGCAGGGTCGTGTAAATCACAGCGACTATTATTGCTTGGATGACGATTGTTATTAGTGCGTAGCCAACTGCCACCATTAATGGTTTCCACACCACGTTGCCTTTCAACCCCTTGATTAGCAGGTAAATGAGTCCCGTTAACAAGAGCCATTCAAAGAGAAACGGAGCAAAGCCGTTCAACGCTGAATTGGCAAGGTATGGGAGAGTGCCGTAGATTTCAAGCTGATTTTTGAAGATTCCTCTGAAGAACAATCCGTCTAGGAGCAGGTCAATGTTTGAATTGCTGGACCAAGTGAAATCCAGCTTTATGCCAGTTATGTTTTCCCAGTTGGCGTTCCCGGTGCTTGACCAGTCTCCTGAGCCGACGGGAACGGATAGGTTAGTCCAAACGTTAACCACGCTGTTGGAGAAATCACTGGTTAAATCGTAATGAAAGAAGTTTGAGGTAGATAATGAGTACAGGTATAATGAAACGTTTTGGGGTTTGGCGTCGGGCGTCACTATGTTCACTCTAAAGTCAAGTTCTTTGAAACCGTCGGCACCGCAGTTAACTTGGCTGCCGAAATCGACCAAAGACATCTGAACTGTGTCGTTGTCGTTGATTCTGAATTCAACGCTGCTATTGCCGTAATACTCTGGGACGCCGATGATTGCGGGGGTGGCGTTTATGTAGTTAACGTAATTGTTGCTGATGGTTACGCCAGGGTTTGCTTGCCACAACGTGGCGTTATCAGTCCATACGTCTCCTAAGGCGCCCGTAGGCATGATCTGCTCAAGGTAGGTTTTTGTGCCAATCACGTAGGAGGAGCCAACTTGCGCCAACACGAAAATGATAAGCAGAATGAAGGGCCCTAAGTAGCCTGGTTTCTGGATTACGTCTTTGAACACTTTATGAGGCGAATATAAGACTCTAAGGATGTCTTGAGCTATCAATCTGTCAGGCTCCGTTTATCAAGTCAACACTTGCATTATATTAAATATTCGTTCGTTACATCCCAAGCTTGAGCCGCCGGTAAGTCGTGTAATCCACGTACTGCACAAACGGGTTTTCAGCTTGGAAGTTGACGTTAATCTTTTGACGTTGCCTCTTGTCGGTAAGCTGGCTCGTCGTCCTCAACAGGTACGCATCGCTTCCTGCACCTGAACCGTAACTGGTCATCAAAATGCGCTCTTCAGACTTAGCAACGTCCAGCACCGCAGCCAATCCTAGGGGCGAACATCCGGAATAGGTGTTGCCGAACTTGTTGACTTGAAGCGAAACCGCGTACTGCTCCTCTCTGAAGCCAAGCTCCTTGGCTATTTTAACTGGAAACTGCGGATTAGGCTGATGCGTAACAAAATAGTCAACATCGTCTGCCTGCAAGGCGAATTTCTCCATAAGCTTCGTGGTTGCCTTTCTCACGTGCTTAAAGTACGCAGGATCCCCAGTAAATCTGCCTCCGTGCATTGGAAACGGCTCACCGTCTCGGCGCCAAAAGTCAGGCGTGTCAGAGGTGCAGCTGTACCAGCCCTCGATTTCAGCGATAACATCGTGCTTTCCGAAAATGAAGGCGGAACCGCCGTACCCCACGAAAATATCTAATTCGCCGCCTGGACAGCCTCGAGGCGCCGCTTGAGAGTTGTCTGCGCCTATAACCATGGCGTATTTCACGCCTGATTTCAGGTAGCTGACAAGCGCGGCGGCGTCTTTGAACATGCTTGATGCAGCTTTGCACGCGAACTCGGTGTCCACCGCATCAACGCTTTGCACGTCTTCATCTTCTTCGCCGAGCTTCAGAACCTGCGCCACTTTCGAAGCTATGGGTTTAACGGCGTAAGGATTGGATTCTGAGCCTACGTAGACTTTGCCAACCAGCGAGCTGTCCACTCCGGAGTGGATAAGCGCCAGTTTTCCGGCTTCAACCGCCGCGGTCACTGAGTCTTCGTCAATAAAGGGTACGGAACGCTCGAGATTGCCTTCCTTTATTCTGAAACGTGAAGTGTAGAAGCCGTAGCCTACGACTCCCGGCAGATCGTACTCTTTGGTGGGTTGAACAACTGTGTATTCTTGATGTGGGTAATATTCGTCTGCCAAAGTGAACGCCAAAGAAATTGTTGGAATAACCTCGCTTTTTCCAACTGAATAGCGTCTTCTGAATCTTGGAATGACTTCTCTGCCTTCGAGGTTTGAAGGGTCAATTACTTCGTTATCGTTTACTATTTGGTCTGTGAGTCTTCCAGGAACGCGAATTTTCCCGTTGTGGAAAGAAATTATACCGTAAACGTAGCTGCCTAACTTCATGAACTTGTTTGTTGGCTCATTAACGAGCGTACACAGTTCAAGTTTTCCTTTTTCGTAGAAAAGGTCTATACTGGACATTTTTCCGAAGCTTTTTCTGCCGCAGTTCCCGCAGTAGTCGCGCACTTCGAAGTATTCTTTTCCGCAGATTTTGCAGCGACTTGCTTTCAGCCTGTCGCCGAGGTAAGAAACTCTGCGTTCTATGGGTTCGCTACTCATCGCCGTCTCTCCCCAAAATGTTAACATACGCCTTAGTGCCGAAACCCTCAAACTCTAAAGCGCAACCAGTCGGCGCTGAATCTTGACCGAGGCTGATTTGCCGCTCGCCAGCTTCGCCTCTCAGCTGCCTGAAAATCTCGAAAATCTGGGCGCCGCCCGTAGCTCCAAGAGGATTTCCATCCGCTTTCAAGCCGCCGTTGGTGTTGACAAAAAGTTTCTTGCCGTTTATGTCGTAAAATCCTTCGTAGTCTGTGCAGCTTCCGCGTATGCTTTTCCAAGCTGTTCCCGGCTCGCAGAAACCTAAATCTTCCATGGAAACCAGCTCCATCACAGTGGATTGGTCGCACACCTCGGCGACTGATATGTTCGACGGGTTTATTCCAGTCGTTTTCAACGCGTTTTTCATGGCGATTTGGGCGGCAGTGAAGTGGGTCAGGTCATCTCTTGTTGGAAAATTCAGGTAGTCGGTGGCTGAGGAGCAGCTTAACACGTAAACGGGTTTGTCAGTTATTTTTTTTGCTGTTGGCTCGTTCGTAAGGATTAACGCTGAGGCACCATCGGATATGGGTGCAAAATCGTAACGTCCCAGAGGCTTATGTACCGCTTCTCGTGCACTCAGGACGTGTTCAATGGTTATTTTTCTTTGAAACTGGGCGTACTCGTTTTTCAAGGCGTGAGCATGGTTTTTAACGGCAACTTCAGCCAAAGCAAGTTTCAGCTTCTCAAGGTTTTCGCCTGTTAGCCCATATTTCTTCACGTAAGCCCTCAACATCAGCTCGTGGTTCGCTTCCGGCGTCCCCCCAGCGTAATAGCTCCAAGGGTCTTCGAGAAGCATGAGGTCGTCGCGGATTTTGTCCCAGCGGTCCGTCATCTTCTCTATGCCTCCAACGAGCACGGTGTTATACGCCCCAGCTTGTATGGCATGGCTGGCGGTTAGCAGGGCGGCGCTGACGGAACGCGTAACTTCCATGGGCACGTGAAGTTCAGTAAGTTCTGAGAGGAATCCTTCTTCTAAGCCTAGTTTGTTTGTGATTGGGAGAAAACAATCTGACAGATAGCACGCTTCCAAGTCTCTGCGTTCTATGCCGCATTCTTGTGAAGCAGAGAGCCAAGCTTCTTCAATGAGCGTCTCGGGCTCCTTTCCATAATGCTCTCCAAACTTTGTTCTGCCAACAGCAACTATGGCTGGGCGATTTTGCATGATACTTCCTCTTTTTTTATAGCAAATATCCTTTTCTGAGAGACCTATTAAGTGTTTGCCATGTTCGTTCATGGTTGGTTATTGCTTTTGGAGCAAAATTACAAAAAATACGGTCGCTGGGGAAACAGTGGCCGTCAACTTTTTAGCGTGTCTAATCGTTTCTACAGGACACGGACAACCATTATGACGTTGTTTGTGACTACAACGGTAAGCATTGTAAGTGAAAGGAAATATCCTGACTGCAGGAAGCGTTTTCCCAGTTGGTAGTTAGCTCCAGGCGTTTCGATTTTGGATCCTTTGTAGAAAAGTGCTCCTATGAGGAGGGTGGCTGAGAGTTTTATGATGCTGAATGCTAGTAGGTTTGATTGGGTTAGGGTTGAGAGCAGGAGGTTGGTTTCTGTTGCGCCGAAGTTGGTTATGCCTACGATTGTTGTTAGCCAGTCTGCGAGTCCTATTGAAATCAGGATGATGCAGGGAAATATTTCTTTTATGTGTGTTGTTCGTTCCCTCTGATTTCGTAATATACAATACACTATTATGGCGACTACTCAGATAACATTTTTAATGGCCAAATATACTAACTGAACCACGCATATGCAGGCACGTTAACACAAAAATGCGAATTTAATCATTAACATCCGAATGAATTTTACATCATATATGTTAAAACACGTAGTAGCAGTGTTCAACAAGAAAACTTCCTGAACACCTAAAACAGAACCATAAGCTTAAGCCTCATAAGTCAGAGTTCACAAAATTTTTATTGCGTCCCCGTCTGAATAGAGGGGCTAAACCAAACGGAGCATTGAAAGCCTTTGAACGCCAAGACAAGCACAACACTCTTGGGAGTGGCTTTCCTTGTTTTTTTGGGGCTATCGTACGCGGAAAACCTCTTTTTCTTCAGCATTTTAGGCGACGTCCTGCAGAACCAGTTCTTGGCGGTAGGCATGCTCTTCCTGCACAACGTCCTTGTGGTGTCGTTGATCCTTCTGGGTATGACGTTCTACGTTAACCTGGTAGTTCTGAATTTCTTTCGAAGAGAGAAACATGCGGACGTGGTGATAACGCATCCGAAAAGTTTCGCTGGGATTTTTGCCTCCATGATCGTTTTCCTAAGCATTCTCCGCGGAGCCACGCTGATCAACGGCGGAGTAACCCTTGAAAAATTGCCGCTAATCCTGCTCATCAGCGCCCCGATCGGCATTGTTGAAGGCTACGGCATTTACTTAACCATCAAGAAGACGCTTGGCAGAACCATGTCGATGAGGGGACTTGGCTACATTTACGGCGTGTTTTTTGTGGCGTCAATCATGGAAGTCGCGTTCATAAACCTGCTGATAACCTTCGCAGCGTGAGCTTAGCTGTAATCGGAAACCTCGGTTGTCAACAGTTTCTTTCTCAGGTTTTCCATCATTTTCTCTAAGTTTTGACTTAGCTCCACAGGATACTCGGCGGCACCTGTCACCGTCTTGTATTTGGCGGGAAACAACGAATGGTTTTCTGCCGCTGCTGCGCGGATTTCGCTGAGAGATGGAAAATCGCAGGTGATCGTGCCTTTTTCCATAACCTTCACCAGCATAGGCTCACCGTCCACCTTTTCGTCTGCCAGTGCGATCACGTCTTTCTCAAAGTTGCCTTCGGCGTTTTTGAACCTGTAAACTTGTTTTCGCCCAGGCAACGTGACTTTGCCTTCGCTTAGCTTCATTATCGGCGCGTAAGTGCCGTCTGTGTTCATGGTTTCGCAGAGCTTGTAGATGACGTCCACGTAGGGTTTGTCGGCTGATGTGCCCATTTTTGTGCCGACGCCGAACGCGTCAATTTTCGCGCCGTTCTCCAGCAGCTCGGCTATTTTAAATTCATCCAGGTCGCCGCTGGCGAAGATGCGGACGTAACTTAAGTCTTTTTCATCCAGTAGCTTTCTGACTTTTTTGCTCATCTCGGTCAAGTCGCCGCTGTCCAGCCTTACTCCGCTGAGTTTGTGTCCTATCTTTTCAAGTTCTTTGGCGACCACAACGGCTTTTTCTGCGCCTGCAATGTCGTCGTAAGTGTCGATCAGAAGGGTGGAGTTGGCGGGGAAGGTTTTGGCGAATGCTCGGAATGCGCCTATTTCGTTTTCATAGGACATAATGAAGCTGTGGGCCATGGTGCCGAAAACTGGGATACCATACGCCAAGCCTGCCAGGACGTTGGAAGTGCCTTGGCATCCTGCTATGTAGCTGCATCGTGCCACTTTCATGCCGGCGTCTATGCCGTGTTCTCTGCGTAAGCCGAATTCTATTACGGTTTTGCCTTGGGCGGCGTTTACGACTCTTGCGGCTTTTGTGGCGATCATGGTTTGCAGGTTGATGGTGTTGAGGAGAAAAGTTTCCACCAGTTGAGCCTCGATTATGGGCGCCGTCACGCGGATTAGGGGTTCGCAGGGAAAGGCTATGGTGCCTTCGGGGGCAGCCCAGACGTCGCCTGTGAACTCAAAGTCTCTGAGGTAATCGAGGAATGGCTGGTTGAAGCCTTGTTTTTTGAGGTATTTGAGGTGTTCCTCGGTGAACTTTATGCTTTGTAGGTAAAGGAGCACTTGTTCCAGTCCGGCGAACAGTAGGTAGCCGCGGTTAGTGGGCAGTCGCCGTATGAATAGGTCGAAGGTAGCTGGCTCGAATTTTTTGTTGTCGAAGTAGCTCGCGCACATGGCTAACTCGTAAAAATCTGTGAAAAGACCCATGTTCTGTTCGTTTTGATAATTCAGAAAAGAGTTCATGCGCTATACTGGAAGACTTGAAAATTTAATCCTTTCTGAAACGTTGCGCGCGCGCCACCTGCTCCAACTGGACGAAGACTTTAAGGCGGGCAAGATAACTGGAGACGAGTACACCGAGCAAAGAACAAAGCTAAAACAGACGCTGGGAAGCCTAAGAGAAGAGCTTTCACGCATGGGCGAAGTAGCATAACAGATCGCCTGCAACATCTCCACGGTCAAGCCCAGCCCCCCTTTGAGTAGTTTTCCATATCAGCCAACTTCCAATTAAATCTATATATAGAGGGGGTATAGACAAAAAAATCACACGTCATTTCAGTCCCATGCAAATGCACTTTTCGCAACCTGCCGTAACAAAAAATGGAACCGTTATCAATTTACGCCTGTACGCTGAGCCAAATCTGGATTTCAGCTTTGAAACTTTTATATATCTCTATGACAAATGCTATGCTTGAGCGTCATGGCTGAAGTTAGTTCGACATGCGGGCTTCCAA
>CAZZLA010000008.1:0-5743 GCA_964655035.1 uncultured Candidatus Bathyarchaeia archaeon
TCTCTTTTGGGCTAGTAGCGAAATTAAAAATTGCTACACTGGTGAAAAACATTCCAAACAGGCAGATAATCAGACCGCTGTATAGCCATACTGTGCCAAGTTGTAGAGGCAAGAAAATAGCATAAACCCAAGAAACAACCATGGGCAAGAAAACTGCATACGTGAGTCTATTCTCCTTTCTAGTTAGCTGAAAATCTCCTGCTTTTCCTGATTCTCTAGCAGCTGTCACTCTCATATCAGAGAAGGATATTATTAGTATAGGAATGACAAGAATCCAAGCGTTCCATAAGCCTAACTCAAACGCTGGAATAAGCGACACGTTTTCCCTCTTTATAGTTCATTTATCACATATCTAACATTTTTGGTATGAACTATTTAGAATTAAGCAAGTTCCTAATGGCGAATGATAAAAAAGCAACTGTGAATGAATCAATAGAAATTATTTTCATAAATTATAAAAGCAGATAAGACACGAGCAGTTGTTAAACTCATTCGGTTAACTTGATGTTATTGTAGCGCAGTAGTTCTATTTTCTGTCGTACAGCATCCTTAACCAGTTCAGTTCTGGTTCTATATCCCAGCACGCCTGACTTGACTATTTCATCTATTTCAGTCGCAAGTTCTATTGGAATACGAACCGTAGCATAACCGTCTGAGTTTTTTGCTTTTTTCATGTTGCTGCACGCCGTAGATTAGAACATAGACATATGCTTTTTCTTTACTGTGTTGATTATTTTCATGGTAAGTTCTGGGGCAAGTTTAAGGTCTAATCTTCGGCTTATCTGCTCAAAAGATTTTCCGGTCATAAATCTCCCACATGTATAAGACACTGACAAGTAGAAAAAGCTTCAGTTAAGCTTGCTGGATTTTTGCCTTGTTTTTGAATTTTTGTGAAAAAACTTATCATCCGTAAAAAATGTTAAAATATGATGATGCGGAACAAAGCAGATAATTAAATAGCTGAAAGTGCAGGGAGCAAAAATGTCTAAAGATCCTAAAAAGATTAAAGTTAGCGAAAGGCCAAGTTCAATGGGAATGAAGTGTCTTGATTGTCGAGAAGAAATTTTACAAAAAGACCCCCAGAAATGCCCCTACTGTGGCAGTACAAATCTGATTTCTAAGAAAGATGATGTGTCGAATGTCATTGCAGAAATTGAGGAGTTGAAGAAGGCTGGAAGGTACGAAGACGCCGCTCTGAGGTATGAAGAGCTTGAAATGTGGGACAAGGCCGATGAAACCAGAAATATGAACATGGGAAAAGTCCGCGCAATCAATATGGAATGTCCTCATTGTGGGGCATCTCAACAGCTTTCTTCGAAAAAAAACGAGGTCACATGTAAGCATTGTGGGAAGAAATACGGAATTCCCACAAGGGTTCTTGAACTACTCTAAAACGCCTTTTTTTGATTTCTTCATCCAAGTTTCCTTTTTCAAGACTTGGCGCGATTTTTCAGATAAGAAGAACAATTGCTCTATAGCTAGTTTTAACTTTGTTTTTGGCAGGACTGTATACATTCTACAAGGGATTCCAGGTTTTCTATGGATTTATCTATGGTTATGAAATTCCCAACTAGACTAACTATTTTAGTAGGGATAATTATTACAACCTTGCTTAAGAAAGGTCTTTTGAATCCAAGTTCTGTTGCAGCGTCATCAGTTAAACCGACTTGCAAGCCTGTGACCTGCCAGTTGCTGGGTTTAACGTCAAATCCTTCAACTTCCCCTACAACGTAGCCTTTGACGCTAATTATTTTCTTACCTTTTATTTTAGTGGAGCTAACCAAAATTCCTTTTCCTGCAATGTCTTCAAGATTTCTTATTGGCTCTTTAAGAGTTATTACCTCACCGACAGCTTTGACTAACTGTGTTGGTAAACAAACTGTGATTTTGCTTAGGAAGGGTTTTTTAATTCCGAGTTCCGAGGCTGCCTCATCGCTCAAACTAACGAAGAAAGCGTTGGCTCGCCAAGTGTTTAAGTCAATGTCTATACCCTCTACTTCCCCGAGTATGTAACCTTCTATCCCAACAACTTTCTTTCCGTCCAATAGAGAAGGATTCACTGAAAATCACCTACATTGATA
This sequence comes from uncultured Candidatus Bathyarchaeia archaeon, assembly GCA_964655035.1. Lineage (GTDB taxonomy): Archaea > Thermoproteota > Bathyarchaeia > Bathyarchaeales > Bathycorpusculaceae > SG8-32-3. Next base: position 2,082 of record CAZZLA010000008.1, read on the forward strand.
ATTCCAATTATCTAAATAAATACGTTTCTTTAATGGCGGTTTGCAAGAGTTTTAGCCTTGGTGTTTTCAAGTCTTACTGTTTTTTAATTTTGATGACAGAATATGTTCAGAAGTGCATTCGCGAACTCCTGTAACTTTACCTTCCCAGAAACTGTGAATAAGAAAATACATGTCTGCCTCATGCGGCTCCTCTCCATTAGGAAGAACTATCTCACTTATCGGTTTGTCAGATTCAAAGACAAGAATTTGGTCAATTTTCTTTAAATCCACTAATCTTTCACCAAACCGAAATGGTTTCTTTTCATTAAACGGTGAGATCATGCATTCCATCATGTTTTCTTTGGAGTGATCAAAACTGATGCCCTGCCTCCAAAGTCCTCTTTTTTCCAAGCTTTGTATGAAGACATGATAATATTTCATAACAACCTTGATTTAGTATCTGCAGTTTACACAAAAGCTTTGCCATAATCAAAAAGCGCCACGTATCACTTTTGGGTCCCTTCACGCTTTTATGCGTTTTGAGCAAACAGAACACGTTTGCGCAGTCAGCAAGCCCCTCCCAAACTAAACCGACAATTCCCTCTCTATACTTTTCTATATAAAGGGGGCTATAGTCTTTTTCACAGGCTAGAGAATAGACAACAACTGTCAAAAAATTTTGCTGTGTTCTCCGTTTTACTTTCATAAGACTTTTATATATGGTGGGTTTTGGATATGGATATATCAACTAATGGAACTCGGTGCTATAATGGAACCAAGTAAAAAACCGTTGAACGTCCTCATCAAACAGTTACACGGAAACATTGAGGTAGTTCTCAAAAATGGTTGCGAATACAAGGGAAAAATGATAAAGTGTGATGGACACATGAATATCCTTCTTGAAGGAGCAACTGAATGCAAACAGGAGCAGCTGCTTACAAACTACGGTAACGTTCTGCTCCGCGGAAACAATGTCCTCTACATAGTATTAGACCCAACTAAACATTAAACGCGATTGGTTTGCCTTTTCTAAACAACCACCGTTTTACACGGTTGCAATTCTAGGAATATCTATGTTGTTACGTACCTTCTTTTGCCTACCTTTCCTTTTCTGCTGGAACACTTAGGCCCTGAATTTGTTCAACAAGATCAAGTTGTTTCTTTATGACAAATCATGTCTTTTCGCAGTGCGACTTATATGCAAGTGTGTTTCTTAGTTTCTATGAGCCTCAAATCCAATTAACTTGAAAACGTACTGGGTTTTGAAGATGCCTGTAGATCAGGAAAGCGTCTCGAAAATTCTTTCCGTGTTGGCACATCCTCTGCGAAGAGAAATACTCCTGACTCTAAGCGATAAGGGTGAATGCTCATTCACAGACTTACTCAACGTTGCGAAAGTGGATACTGGTAAACTCAGCTTTCATCTGCGTGCTCTTTCGTCTTTCATGGAGCAGACATCAACTGGCAAGTATATCCTGAGCAACGCAGGCGAAAACGCCGTGCGAGTAATCACGGATGTGGAATCTTGGGCAGAAGTTGCTGACGTTTCCAAAAAAGCGCCATACCTTCCCCTTGCTTCCTTCCAAAGAGATTTTTTGCATACATAGTTGATTTAGCGCTCATATTACTGATTACCGTGGTGATTATGATTCCCCAATCCCTTTACATCTTGACAACAAACCTGTTAAGCCCAGAACTAAGCGCTGTCCTATTCATAACTATAGGATTATTTTGGGTCTACTCCACACTACTAGAAGGTTTCAACGGCCAAACCCCTCAGTAAACGCTTACTAGGCTTGAAGGCTGTAAAAACAGACGGCAAAAACCTATCTTACGACCACGCTGCAATAAGAAACTTCGGCAAAGCATTCCTGCTACCTTTTGACATCATAATCGCGCGCGAATAGACTTACGAACTCAACTCGGTTAATTCAACTTCTAAAACTTTGCGAAGGTGCCTTCATTAATTTTTTTCCAAACTTTACGTATTACTGAAGCATACTTTTCAAAAACGCTTAGGAAACATGCGTTCATTACCAACCGAACAAAGGGGAAAGCAACCGGAGGAAAAACGAAAGGTGGGTAATCAAGCTTTATCAAGAAAAATTCGTGAAGTGCTGAAAAACGCTCAAGGCTATCTAAAGAGAACGCGCGCGATAACTCTAGCTCAGATTTACAAAACGGAAATTCTTTAATGTAACCGTTGCGACGGTGGTTTTGTTGCTTTTATCATGTTTCATGTTAGTTCAAGTCATGTCAGCAATACAGATAAGCAACACCATATCGACAGTTGGAAATCTAAAATTAAGCGTAGGCATAGGCGTGTATAAGGATGATAGTTACACAAACGGGCTGTCTACCATCGATTGGGGAACTTTGGAGCCTGGTGCCACACAAAATTACTGGACGCACACTCTTAACGAAGGCGGCTCTGCTTTAACTTTGAGTATGTCTACGGACAATTGGAGTCCGTCGACCGCTTCCGACCACCTAACTTCGACTTGGAGTTTCAACAATGGCCAAAAAATTGACCTGGATGAATTTGTTGAAGTAACCTTGACTTTGACTGTTGGCGAAGGCATCACGGGAATAACGAGCTTCAAGTTTGACCTGATTGCTGAAGGAAGCGGATAGTTAACGCGGATAGCGCCGCGTTTTTTCTAAAAGTTTTATTTGTTACTAATGCATAGTTTTTTAGTGGAGCGTTCGGGAGTGAGCGACAAGGAACTGCGGGTGTCGAAAATTAAAGACGGCACCGTCATTGACCACATAAATGGTGGATACGCCTTAGATGTTGTTAAGATTTTGGGGATAACGGGACGTGAAAAGAGTGTTATAACAATTACAATCAACGTTCCGAGCAAGCGTTTGCGGGTGAAGGATATTGTGAAGATTGAGGGACGTGCGATTAACACGCAGGAGGTTAATCGAATTGCGTTGGTGGCGCCTCACGCGACTATCAACATTATTCGTGATTACAAGGTGGTGGAGAAGGTGGAGGTTAAGTTGCCGAAGGTGATTGAAGCGATTATAAAGTGTGCGAATCCCGCATGCATAAGCAATAGCAACGAGCCTGCAACAGTTAGGTTTTATGTTGAGAGTGAGGAGCCTCTTTTGTTGAAGTGCCATTATTGTGGTTATATTTTGGAGGAGGCGGATGTTTTGCGGCAGCTTTAGTGTTGTTCTTGTTCTGAGTGGGCAGTAAAGTTTATATCTTAAGATGTAATATTCTCAGTTTAGTAATATGTCTATAAATAGACATATTGTATGTGGGTAGAACACAAATACACAAGTGAAAAAACCATGATAAACATGCGAATAATCATCCTGCCTGCAATCTGGGTATCCTTCACAAGCTACCTATTATGGTACCTAACCTCCGCAAAACGCAGCGTAGCCATAACTTTCGACGACGCAAAAGCCCTATGGCAAATCCACAGAAAAACCGCCAACTGCTTCAGCCACAAATGGAACCCAATATCTCGCAAAGGCGAAAAAATCTCCGGCTTCAAATGCGAATGCGGATACACATGCACTCAACGACGCCCATTAATATCCGGCAGACCTAGAAACAGTCATCGCGACCACAGAGGTCAAAAAGGCTTTCCAGTTTCATCCTACTAAATCAGCTTTCTCTATTTGCATCTACTGGCGGCCAAAATTTATCATGCGCCAGCTGAAAC
>CAZZLA010000008.1:5753-16768 GCA_964655035.1 uncultured Candidatus Bathyarchaeia archaeon
TGGGCATTCATCAGTGTAAAGAAACCTGTACTTTCGGTTATGCATAACTTTCAGTTCAAATGGATAAAACCTGCATATCAAAGGCCTTAAAGAGTAAATGGCGCAGCGATTGTTTTCTAGAAAGACGCATTTCCCGTTTTTTCTTTTTTTCATCTCGTAGCTATAAGGCGCTTTATCCTCGATTTTAACCGCGAACTTGAAGACTTGCCGCCCCGTTGCCTTAGCAACCTGTTCAGCTTCTCTTTTTAATAGGAGAATGTGCCTGTTCTTTTCTTTCGTGTCACCACAGCATATTCCACATTTTATGCATTGAAAACGCACTGCCGTAGGGTAGTCAAATTTGTTCACTTTTAGTCTCTCAACAGAATCTATACTTAGCGAAACTGCCATAAAAACTTAGAAGACTCGTGGATAAAGGAGAACTTCAATGAAAAACTGGAGTTACTATTCTTAAACTGCGTTTTTCAGAATATAACCAATTCGTCATTTTTGTTCTGTAGATAAGGGTTTTGTCGGTTAATTTGATTCTTAAGCTGTACTTTTTTGCTATGGCTTTCAAGCACTGCCATTTTTCGTCATCAACGGAGCTTTTTATGTGAATTTCATAATGTCCCGCGGCATTAGCCTATTCTAAATCAATTCCGCTTGGGTTAAGTAGCTTGCATGATGCACCTATTTCTTTTATTACACTAGTTACCTCTTGCCTTCGCGTGCTTATCAATTCTCCGCAACTAATACTTTAGAGCCAACCCTATCTTAAAGTCTTTCTAAAAAAGACAAAAACAATAAAAGAATTGAAAACGATGTAACTTTAGAAAAGTAGAGCTTTGCCGACCTGAAACGTAAGAGACGCGAGGTAGAAAAACGTGGGGAACGAGCCTCTGATATGTAGTGCTTCGCATGCTCTTTCGCTTCTTCATTTTAGTGTCAGTCCGCCAAAGCCTTGCTCACTTGTCGCTCTTCTGCAGCTGTTGGCATTGCAATTACAATTGAGCCCGTCATGCTATAAGAAAACTTGTGGCTACAGTAACACACCAACAAAAACGTAAAAGTGTTTTCTATTTCCATCCCACTGTATCTTTCAATAATATTGCAGTTCTCAGAATATCGTTCTTATTTGTTGGTGCCGTTTTGAAGCTGAGACAGGAGATTTTCATCTTGAAATGCCCCGTTTGTAGCGGAAAAGTTGATGTTACCCTGAAGTTTAGGTCGGCTACTTGTCATACATGTGGATGGAATAAAATCTTTTCAATAAATACTGTGCGTTCAACAATAGCAAAGGGCAGCAATTTTATTAATACTAAAAAAAGCTAGTTTCTGCTTACAAATTACTTGCTATTAACTTAGAGCGAAACGCCAAACTTGCGGTTGAAGCACTTTCCCCGCAGAAAATAGCGCTTTCGCAGGCGATTAGTTCTACTTGTTCATAACCATTAGCGTTCACATAAAGAGATGACTATATTCAAGTTCAGTTATAATTGTGCCTAAGTGGAGCAGACCAAAAGTCTTATGTGCGCTTACCCTATAACGAGATTATGCCCTGAGAGGGAGAAAAACAGTGGTTTACTGCACTAAATGTGGAACCAACAACCTAGATGTTGCTGTGGTCTTTGTTAATTGCGGTGCGCCTCTTTACGATGCAAGTGACGAAAGAAAGCCTCACGTGACACGATACGACAGAGAATACGGTTATCACCGAAGAGGCAGACCCTTAATAGGCATATTCATCGGATTGATAATAATTCTCGCCGGCTTTGGTTTGTTGCTGTCAGAGCTTTACGGGATAGACATACCTTGGGGACCAATCATACTCATCCTCATCGGAGTTTTCATTTTGGTGCGTTTGCTTATGGTGCGAAGCGACAGGCGATAGCCACTTCTTTTTTCTATTCATATGTAAGGCTTCTGAAAAGGCTGGTTGTTTTTAATCATATTCGCGCACAAAAGAGTTATATTAAATCTCGCAAAAAGGTGTAGGTTATTGCGGGGATAGGGGAAATGGTCAAGTACGTTTTTGTAACTGGCGGCGTTTTGAGTTCGGTTGGTAAGGGTATTTTAACTTCTTCCATCGGCAAGATGCTTCAAACACGAGGATTAAAGCCTACAGTCGTGAAAATTGATCCTTACGTGAATGTTGACGCGGGGACCATGAACCCTTACATGCACGGCGAAGTGTTCGTGACCGACGACGGCGGCGAAACAGACTTGGATTTAGGCTGGTACGAGAGGTTTTTGGATTTAAGTTTAAAACGGGAAAACAACGTAACAACCGGTCTAGTTTATCAGGCCGTTATCGAAAGGGAAAGGCGAGGCGATTTTCTGGGGCGTTGCGTTCAAATCGTACCGCACATAACTAACGAAATTAAAAATCGGATAAAAAACGTGGCGAAAGCTTCTGGCGCCGACGTTATCTTGACAGAAGTGGGGGGCACGGTAGGCGACATAGAGGGACTGCCCTTTCTGGAAGCTATACGTCAAATGCGTTTGGAAGAGGGTTATGAGAATACTCTTTACGTTCATGTTGCCTTGGTTCCGATTTTGGATGTAACGAACGAGATGAAAACTAAGCCTTTACAGCACAGCGTCAACGAGCTTAGGCGCATAGGCATTCAACCCGACATCATTGTCGCTAGAAGTCCCGAGATGATTAACGCTGAAGCCCTGCGGAAAATAGCGTTGTTCGGAACGATTCCGGAAAGCGCGGTATTCTGCTCTTACAACGCGGAATCGGTGTATGAGGTTCCGCTTATCCTTGATAAGCAAGGTATGGGTGACTTCATCTGCTTGCGTCTTGGTTACAACTGCCCTGACTCGAATTTTCAAGAGTGGGAGCAGTTTGTAAATGCGGTTCTGAAACCGGAAAGTGAAGTGCGAATTGCGCTGATAGGCAAGTACGCGGGGTTGACAGACAGCTACGTGAGCATGAGTGAGGCGTTGCGTCACGGTGGAGCAGCCTGCAAGACGCGAGTATGCATCACATACTTGGAGGCAGAGAAGTTTGAGCAGGAGCCTCAATGCATCAAAGACCTTGAAAACTTTGACGGTGTTTTTGTCCCTTACGGTTTTGGTCCCAGGGGCACTGAAGGGAAGATTGCATCCGTAACTTTTGCGCGGGAAAACGACATGCCCTTTTTAGGCATATGTTACGGTTTTCAGCTAGCTGTTATCGAGTTTGCTCGAAACTTCTGCGGTTTGAAGGATGCCAACAGCCGCGAGATCAACCCGAATTCGCCGCATCCAGTGATTGACCTCATGCCAGAACAGCGTGGTGTGGAATATAAGGGCGCTACGATGCGGTTGGGTTCTCATAAGGTTATAATTGAACCGGACACTATCGCGTATAGCCTGTATAAGTGCGGTGAGGCTTACGAGCGACACCGCCACAGGTTCGAGGTTAACCTTAACTACTTGGAGATTCTCAAAAAGAATGGGTTGCGATTCTCTGGCAAGAGCAGGGACGGCAGAAGAATGGAAATGTTGGAGTTGCCCAGCAGCTACTTTTTCTTTGCTTCGCAGTTTCATGGCGAATTCAAAAGCCGTCTTGGCAGGCCTTCACCTGAATACTACGGTTTCATTCGAGCTTGCGTAAGCAAAAAAATGGGCGAAGCAAAGCCCTTTTCCTGAAACGTTGATGAGGTTGCTGGAGGTTGCGGTGGTTTCCAACTTTGGGTTTGCCTTATTGAGATGGACTATAAAGCTTTTTCATTGCAGGAAACAGTTCGGCAACATTTAATGCTATGTCCAGATAGTTTAGCATGCCTGCGATTCGGCCGTCTCTTGTCACGGGTAGATGCTTTATGTTCCATTCTTTCATTAGTTTGGCGGCTTCTTCGACGGTTTCTGTCTCTTCTATCGTCACCAACGGGTTAGTGTATATGGCTCTAGCTATCACTACTTTGGGGTCCAATCCTTGCGTGAGCATGCGCACTATGACGTCTCGCTCGGTTATGATGCCTGTTGGTTTTCTGCTCTGCACTACGATAACGTAGTCTACGTCGCAATCGGACATTGTTTGCACTATTTTGTCAACGGTTGATTCGTTTTCAAAGACATTAACGTTCGTTGACATTAGGTCTTTTACTAAAACTTTACTTGCCATTCAGATTTCTCCCATCGGCTATGACAGATGCATTAGGCATTTATCTATTTTATGGTAAAAACAGGAAAGAGGAGGGTTAAAATGAAAAGCGAAGATATTCAATAAGCGAGGCTAAACTTTTGAGTGAAAACAAAACTTCAACGGAAAAGTTCCGCACTGACCTTGAAACCTCAGAAACCTACGCAGAAGTGTGGCAAACAGTTAAGGACACAGCGGATTTCTCGCTGCACAAACGCAGAGGCAGCATGATGCTCTTTCTAGACGACCTACCCCTTCAATTAGGCGCTTACCACCCACTTGGAACCAACAACATCGTCCTGAACAGAGTTCTCGTCGAAATCGTTGAGGCTTCAATCACCGCTAAACGCGCAGTGAACGCTCTAGTCTACAATCTATTGTTGCATGAATATCTGCATGCGCTGGGCGAACTGTCAGAAGCCGAAGTCAGACGCAAACTGGTCAAGGTTGCGCAAACCTGCTTTGGCGAGAAGCACATCGCAACGGTGATCGCTCGTAAATCTCCCTGGGTTCTGCTTCAGAACATTCCGCTCCAGACCATTAATGCGCCTAAGCGTGTGATGCAAATCGTGAAAAACTTTGAAAAAACAGGAAAATACATCGTCTAACCTCTTAACAAGGAAAGCCAAAAGCGGTATCTGCGGCACTGTGAAGCCTTGCAAATCGGAGGAAATAGGCAAAATATATAATTGCAAGATAACAGTTTTCTCCCTTTGTCGTTAGGTGCAGAAACCCAATGGAGTCCATGATGGAATCACCGAAGCCGAAAATAACGCTTAGGACTGTGATATTTCCACTAATAGGTTTAATTGCATTCTTCCTGTACATTTACCTTTTCCAAGTTGACATCTTGGGAATAATCGCCACAGCCCAACGCGCCGACCCCCTTCCCTACGTTCTAGCGGCAATCATCAGCATAGCTGAAATATTCTTTTTCTCACTATCATGGCGTGTCCTCGTCAATTTTCTCCTCATTAAACTATCTGTGGTAAGATCCTACCTTTTTGTATGGTACGGAGACTTCGTAGACATAATAGTGCCCGCAGAATCAGTAAGCGGCGAAGCCCTGCGAGTTTATCTGATAACAAAAGAACAAGGCAATGAGACATGTGGTCGTGTAGTGGCATCGCTAGTCACGCACAGGCTCTTAGGCATGAGCATGAACGTCGCAGTTCTCATCTTAGGCATGGGTCTGCTTTTCACTGAAACACAGATAAACCCGTTGATCTTCAACCTTATCCTTTTTCTAGCGTTCGGCATCACCCTCACGCTTGTTTTAATGGTGTTTTTCTCGTTTAAGGAGGAATGGAGCTTGAAAGTAATTGATTGGTTGGTGAGAGCGGGTAAATTTCTTTCTCGAGGAAGATGGCATGGACAGCTGACCAAGATTAAGGAAGAAGCTTCCAATATAGCACGGAGTTTTCATGATTCAATGAAGGAGTTCAAGCATAGTCCCAAGACTCTTGCTTTTTCTCTGGTTTATCTGTCAATAACATGGGTTCTCAGTTTAAGCATACCCTATTTGGTTTTCATGTCATTGAGATTTCCTGTTTCATGGAGCATTATTCTTATAACTTCCACGATTGTTCTGGCTGTCAAATCTATACCCTTAGGTGTTCCGTTTGAGGTGGGAATCCCTGAGATAACTATGACAACGCTTTACACTTCGATGGGTATTCCAGCTGGAATAAGTGCCACATCAACGATACTAACTCGGCTCATAACGCTTTGGCTCAGGTTCTTCATAGGCTTTGTAGCACAGCAATGGATTGAACTTAAACCAGTCTTAGCTCCTGCAAACAACTTGCCCGTGGAAAAAGCCTAAAATTACCATTTCATCTTCATTCTTTACTGATAAGAATGGAAATAACGATCGAAGCTGTTTCCATTAAGCTCATAGACACGCTCTACAAGATAGAGAAACAATGCTTTGAACAGGAAGCCTTCACAAAACAACAATTAACCTACTTGTTAACAGATTATAACACCATACGATTAGCCGCCTTTGTAAACGGCAAAATAGCTGGATTCGTAATAGCCCATGTAGACATCGAAAGAAAAGTCCTCTTCGGACATATAATAACAGTGGACGTAACACCTACCTATCGCCGCCAAGGCATAGCACAAAAACTACTTCAAGAAACCGAAGCAACATTTAAGGGCCACGGCATCAAAGAATGCCGTTTAGAAGTCCGAGAAGACAACGCCGTCGCATTAAACCTCTACCGAAAACTCGGATACAAAAAAGTGAGCACACTAGGAAGATACTACGGCAACGCCAACGGGTTATACCTTAAAAAAACGCTGCAATAAACGCGCTTGCAATCAACTTCACCTTTAAAGAGCGCGATTGAAAATCTTGGCGTGTCAACATCGAGAAATTGCAGTTGTAGCTTAGCTTAAAATCGCTTTTGTTGCGTTGTAGGAAATAACGTTTAAAAATGTTGGTGTGAATAGGGTATCGTGGTGGGGGAGAAATGGGAGATTCAAACCATCGGAAAATCAAGGAGCAGACTCTCGTTCGAACCATCGTTGTTTTAATACGTAACACTACCTGGAGATGCGGCAGAGTCGAAAAGTCCATTGTTCAGCATCTTTGCAGGCGAAACAGACTTTTTGGCAAGCCAGGCGAGTCGGTTCGAGACATAATTCAAAACTTGAATTTCGCTGGCGAGAAAAAAGACGAGTGTATAGACGCGCTTAAGCGTTTGGAAAAAAGAAATATAGTGAAAATGCTGCCGTTGTAACAGTGGTTATTCGACGAGTTCTTTAGCGTTACTAATCCATTTGTCAACGATTTTCGGCGAAATTTTCAGTTTCTTAGCGACGGCTTTTGCTGAAGCATTGGCTAATTCATCGACGCTTTTTATGCCTGAAGACTTTAACTGAGTGGCTCTTTTTTCGCCTATGCCCTTCACCTGTGTTAACTCCACTGTTGCAGCCGCAGAAGTTGCTATTGTTGGCGCCTCTTTGATCGCTGGTTTTTCCATTGGGGCTTCAGTTTTTTCCTCTTTGGGGGGTTCCATGGTTGTTGCGGTTTGAGTTTCTGGCATCGTTCCTTGAGAGGTTGCAATAGCTGGCTGGCACGCTTGCGCCTCAGTTTTTGGTCTCTGATAGTAGCCTAAGCCGATTGACAAGAGTCCAAGCACTACTGATGCAACAACCCAGACACTTCTTGTTTCTATTGTTTCCATGCCTATTGGCGCGACAAAAGGCACTACTGAAATGATCAGGAGGATCGCTGCTAGCACGTATAAGGTATAGTCCAAACGCATATCCATCACTGCCTCATTTATGTTCGTTAGGACGGCTTAAATAATTTTCTCCTTCTTAGGAAGCGCCCACAAAAACATGATTTGCCAACGTCTATTTCAAAAGCTCACGCTCAGAAGGCGCCTTCTTGATTAAATCGTGTTTCATAAGAAGCTCCGTTGACTGCCGGGCGTTCTGAATTATGGCTGAAGCCCTCTGATACAACTCTTGTCGACTCGGCTTTACTCGTGCCACTCCCTGCTCAATTGACTTCAACGCGCAGGCAACCGCTTCTCTGGAGAAAACTTCCCATTCATCCATTCTCGGCAGAATATCTTTCTCATGCATGCCTCTTTCCTCAGCGAACCTTGCCAATTCCTGCGCCGCGGCGATGCACATGTCATCTTTAACTGTTTTCGCTTTCACATCTAACACCCCGCGAAAGATTGCTGGAAACCCCAAACTGTTGTTAACCTGATTAGGGAAATCGCTTCTACCCGTCGCCACAATTCTTGCACCTGCATCTTCTGCTTCCCAAGGCCATATCTCTGGGACTGGGTTGGCGCAGGCGAAAAGCACCGCTTTATCCGCCGTTGTAGCGCGCGCGCTATTTCTTGACTACGCCTGTTTATGCTTAACTATGTCTGTAGAGTATGAGTTAAAGTGCAATACCAATGCTTTTGTGAACTGTAAGTTTATTCATTAGATTTTGCGGGACTTCCACTTGTTTTATAAGGAGCTTTTACACACAGTTTTTTAGCCCTATAGCTGAACGATTAAAACGACAACATCTATTACCCCTCAAAAGGCTGCTGTTTGAAACGGCTTTTCCATATATAGATGGGGTATAAGTTATTCCGAGCACCAGTGCCAACTCCCCGCGAACACGCTCATTAGACCATAGAAACCGAGCAAAAAGCATCATTTCATTTTCGGTTAAAATGGCAAAGTATCATAAACCTTTTTTAACGAATGGTCATCTACATCTATTTCCATACCCAAAAGGAGCACTTCGGGAAGAAAAAAACATGAAAATAACTCTCTCCAAGCGCGTGTTAGCCATAGTTTTGGTAATTGTTCTTGCGCTTTCGGGTGTAAACACCTACCTGATACTTGACCAACGGCAAGCACTGCAAGACGCTGCGCATGATGCAATATACGACTACGTTGTTTTTCAAGATGGCGACACATACAAAGCAAAAAACCAAGCAACCGGCAAAATAGACTTCACAGCCACAACCGCATCCACCGTCATAAACCAAGCTATAGCTGAAGGAAACACGCTTTACCTTAAACCTGGCGATTACGCGTTAAGCTCAGACGTTCAAGTAAACAACAAGATAAACGCCAAGATAATTGGTAACGCCGCAATAATAATTGGCAACGGCAAAAAAATAGTGGTGAAAGGCGATAACTACGCCCTTTCACAGAACAACGTGGTTCAAGGTTTAACGGTAATCAACGGCACCCTAAGAATCGAAAACTCCTTCGGAACAACCGTATCAAACACGGCTTTCCTAAACTGCTCCACCGCACTCGAGTTGACAAACACGAACACATGGACCGAAGGCACAAAAGTGGAGAATTGCCGTTTCGTAAACTCCAGAGAAAGCATGGCTTTCAGAACTCCAACAGGCAACGGCACAGGCTCCTATGCCAGCACGCAAATCAGTCGCTGCTACTTCAACATCCCCGACAATTCAGTGGGCATAACCGTTGAGTACCTAGCAGAATTCTCCGACAGCCAACTTCAAGACTTGAGAATGTGGATGGGCGAAAACGGCTCGGTACACAACCAAACAGGGCTTCTGCTTAACGGCTCAATGCATCAAACGTTAATGTCCGGAATAGTCTTCGAATCATTCACATATTACCCAGATCAACTCTATGCAATAGACTTAGGCGAAACCGCGGTTACGCCTCCAGTCCTTTCAGGTGGCATAAGCTTTCTGGGTAACTGGACAGCCAAAATTTACAATCCCTTCAGCATATGGATCTCTGGAACTGGTGCAGTCTTCAAACAAGAAAACCTGGGCATTGGAGTAGGTGTAAATGGAGAATACGGAGACACACGAGAGTTTCAGCTGAGACCCGATACGATTTCAAGCTTTAAACCTAAAATTCAAGTTCAAGGCAGCTTCGCAAGCAACGAAACCATCACGGTTACATTCCGTCTGGAATTCGTGGACAACACAATCTCCCGAAGCGTTGAAAAAACCTTCACCAACAGCACATCACTGTGGCTGAGTGATGATGACCTGCTGCGACTGTTCCCCTCGCAAAGTATCATTTGGGCTATTCTGGTTGACGCCAAAGCTAACTCCGCATCAACAGACGCTACGGTTCAAATCAGCATTTACGGAATAACCACCTAGAAAAACCCAGCGTCATGCGCCCAACTACATTTCATCTTTTTCGTTTATGAGCCGTTTAGTGTCAAGTATCCTCTTCAACTCTTCAGGCTTAAGTAAACCCTTCTCCAAAGCAACCTCTTTAACGGAACGACCCTCCTCAAACGCTTGCTTGGCGATTTTAGCTGCTTCCAAGTAGCCTATGTGTGGCGACAGAAACGTTGCTAACGCCGGGTTCTTTTCTAAATACTGAGCGCAGCGTTTCTTGTTCACCGTTATGCCTTCGACACATTTTCTTCTGAAAACAGGCAGATAATTAGTTAAAAGCTGAACCGAAAAAAGCACGTTATGCATAATCACAGGCATCATCACATTCAAATCCAACTGCCCAGCCTGCACCGCAAACGCCACGGTCAAATCGTTGCCCACCACCTGAAACGCCACCATGTCTAAGCACTCAGCCATAACAGGATTAACTTTCCCAGGCATTATGGACGAGCCAGGCTGCACCGGCGGAAGCACAATCTCAGCCAACCCAGTCGTGGGACCAGACGAAAGCAAACGCAGGTCATTCGCCACTCGGATAAGCTCTAAAGCCAACTCCTTAAGCGCGCTAGACACTGCTTGCACGGGTCTATAGCTCTGCAACGCCTCAAACGCGTTATCGGCGGGTTTCAGCGGAAATCCAGTTATCTTCTGCAGGTTTGCGATTGCTATTCGCTTGTATTTTGGGTGCGCATTTGCTCCTGTGCCTGCTGCGGTGCCGCCCAACGCGAGTTCATAGAGGTTTTTCTGCCTTTCCCGTAATTGTCCTGTGGCGTTTCGCAGTGCTGAAGCGTACGCTCCGAACTCTTGCCCTATGGTTACGGGCACAGCGTCTTGCAGGTGAGTTCGCCCTGACTTCGTGGTTCTGCGGTGTTTCCTGCTTTGCTCTTCGAAGGCGTCTGCAAGGCTGTCCAGTTCCTTAAGCAACGGCTGCAGCGCCATTAAAACCGCGATGTGAGTGGCCGTTGGAAACGTATCGTTCGTGGATTGTCCCATGTTCACGTGGTCGTTTGGGTTCACGCGTTTGTAATCCCCCCGCGGTTTGCCCAGAATCTCAAGCGCTCTATTGGCTAAGACCTCGTTAGCGTTCATGTTGAACGATGTGCCTGCTCCAGCTTGAAAAACGTCCACCACAAACTGATCCAGAAACTTGCCTGCGAGAATCTCGTCGCAAGCCTGCACAATCGCCTTTTTACGTTCTTCATCGAGCCAGCCGACTTCCGCGTTGGCTAAAGCCGCAGCTTTCTTCA